>JADFPP010000032.1 GCA_022562275.1 Bacteroidota bacterium | reverse complement strand
TAAAAAATAAAAAAGGGGAAATCCCAGACCAGGATTCACTTCCTCCACTTCCTTTAGAGCAGCTAAATAAATTTTATCCAGTTAAAGAATATATTGGTAAAACATATTTAGGTAAAAAGACAATTGCTTATCATTCTAGTATGGGATGCCCGTTTACCTGTTCATTTTGTGGTATTGTTCCAATCTTTAATGCACGTTGGAAAGCTAAATCTGCTGAGAATGTTTATAAAGATATTCGTTATCTAAAAGAAAAATATGAGATAGATGCAATACTTTTTTTTGATAATAATTTTTTTGTTTCTGAAAAAAGAGCTTCTGAATTTTCAGAATTAATGTTAAATGAAGGAATAAATTGGTGGGCGGAGAGTAGGATTGACACAATGGATAAATACTCTGATAACACTTTGAATTTAATGCAAAAAGCGGGATGTAAAATGATTTTCTTTGGTGCAGAAAGCGGGAATGATGAACTTTTAGAAAATATGGATAAGGGCGGCACTCAAACGGGCGAACAGATAAAAGAATTTGCCAAGAGAATAAAAGATTTTAATATAATTCCGGAATATTCATTTATTCTTGGTTTTCCTGCTGAATCGCCTGAAAAAGTAGAACAGCAAATAAATTATGATATTAATTTTATAAAAGAAATAAAAGAAATTAATCCTGACACAGAGATAATTATATATGTATTTAGTCCAGTTCCAACTGAAGACTCAAATTTATTAAATCAATCGAGAGAACTTGGTTTTAATTATCCACAAACACTTGAAGAATGGCTGAACCCATCTTGGGAAAATTTTGATACCCATAGAAACCCATTAACACCTTGGTTAACAAAAGAGATGATTACAAAAATTCATAACTTTGAAATAGTTTTAAATGGATATTCACCGACAATTTCAGATTATAAGCTTACAAAAATTCAATTGAAAGTTATTAAATGGTTAGCTTCAATTCGTTATAAAAGAAATATTTTCATATTTCCTTTTGAGATAAAACTTCTTTTGAAATTTTGGCTGCAGTACAGAAAACCTGAATTTGAAGGATTTTATTCAGAGTGATTGTTCACTAAAGTTTCAATATGGGGGAAAGGATTAGTGAGCAAGTATATTTTTTTCAAATTGAGTTTGTTTTGCATCTACATTATTTCTAAATGCAAATATATTTCCAAAGCTAATTATATCAAATAATTCTTGATTTTTTATATTACCAATTCCACCAAAGACTATTATAGTGATTCTATTCATAATTATAGTCTACCTATCCGTTTTAGTAAGCTAATTGATCTATCAAATACAAATTCAGGTGTGTAACGTGTTAAACAGTGGATGTCGCCATACTTACAAATTGCAAGTAAACAATTGCCGCATTCCAAATCAGATGAATTAAGACATAACGAATGTTCACCCTGCGGTGCAGACCAATCTCTGCGGGAGGATCCAAACAATGCAAGGGTTGGTATTCCAGATACCCAGGACATATGCATCAATCCTGAGTCTTCAGTTAATACAAAATAGGATTTATTTATAATTGCAAATGCTTCTTCCGCTGAAGTCCTCTCAGTATTTACCAGGTCAATTAGATCATCCTTCAGGATTTTTTTTAGAAATAATGCTTTTTCTGAAATGGTTTTTAATCCAAGTATTAAAAACTGTGTGTCCGGGAAAATAGTCTTCCATAATTCCGCATATTTGACATAGTTATCAATCTGCCAGTTGCGTGTATTGAAAGCACCTGCAGGATTCAACACAACAATCTTTTTTGAAGAATTCCATCCTGCATTTAATAAATTGATTCGTCCGGCATCCGGTTTTTTTAGTTGTAATCCTGTATTTAACTTAATCGAACCAAGTCCAACTGCTTCTATTCCTTTTTGATATTTATCACCGGCTGATGTCTCAGAAAATCTTTCTATCTCACTCCACGCGACGGGGTCAATAAATTTTCTCACAAGCCGGCTCAACCTATTTCTCTGTAAATCAATTACAATATCATAATTATTAATTTTAAGCTTTGGCAGGAGAAATAATAAACAAAAAAGCTGAAGCATAGTATTTCTACCGCCGCCTATTGAATAAATCCAATCGTACAATTTTACAGATCCGGGTATTTCTTTTACTTCATTTCGTGTTAACAAATCCAACTTTGTAATGGCTGAAAGTCTTTCCTTTAAACTTTGTACATAGGGGAGAGTGATCGCTACATCCCCCATAGCTTGCAAACGAATAATCAAAATTCTTTTTGGCAAAGATTTAAATTGCCACGACTTATAGTTTAATTTTTCTTCAATCATTATTTTAATGTCAGCCGACCAAATCATATAACATAATCTGAAAAAAACCCGAATGTATTAGTTATTCCTAGCCGGATATCACTGCCAATTTTGTACTCATTTTTTTACAGAGTTCAACAACTTTTCAATATCCGATTCATTTAACTGCTGTATGTTGTTGTTCCCTTTCCAGATATCGCACATTACACAGCGGCTGACCGGCATTATAATTTTGCAAGCGGTGAAAGGTTAAGTGAACAGACACATTTTTTGCAAATCGGATTCGTAGTAGTATCCAGATTTTTTCTAAATGAAATTGAACCGGGAGAATTAATTAATTCATTTAAAGTTGAGTCTTCGATGTTTCCAATTTTTGCATGAAAAAAACAAGGTCGCACACTTCCATCTGCTTCAATTACTGCCGATACCCACGGTGCGTTGCAGGTAACAGTCGGAAAATCACACAAGCCGTGAAAAGCAGCATAGTAATTATAAAACCTCCGTAACTTTTCCGGTGTTTCGGCAATGAACCCGCTTTTAAAATCCTTTGAGTGAGTGTTAATCAGCTTTTCAATTATCTCTTTGAATTGATCGACTTCATCGTGCGATAATCGAACTTCCTTAACTTTATCATCCTCCCATAAATCAGGGCGGTTAAATGCATCCGTTGATACATCTGCATTCAAAAAGCTTATTTGATCCAAACCGATATCCTTGGCAACATCAACAATGTTTGGCAGGTCCTTAAAATTAACTTTTTGAACAACACATCGCGCAGTTACCCGGTACTCTTTGTTAAGATTTTTAAGTTCTGCCACCCCATCTTTTAACTTTTTAAAAGCATCAGGAATATTTCTGATTTTATCGTGTACCACTTGTGATCCATCTAATGAAACAATTACTTCATTAGTTTTAGCAATTATCTCCTCAGCATATTTTTTTAACAGCAAACCGGTAGATAGAATTGTAATTTTAATTTTTCGTGAATGAAGAATATCACAAAGTCTAAAAAAGTTTGGATGCATCAGTGCTTCCCCACCGGACATAACCACCAATTTGGTTTTTAATTCTTTTAAAGAGCTTAATAATTTTTCAATATCCGATTCCTCTAATTGCTGTACGTTGTTGTTCCCTTTCCAGATATCGCACATTACACAGCGGCAGTTGCATCGGCTGTGAGGCATTAATATTATAATTGGCATCGAGAAAATTTTATTAGTTTTAAGTGTTCGATATCGATTAATAACATCTATTAAAAAAAGTCCATTCACATTTGCTCCATTATTATTCTTTGTAACTTGAAATGTTTACTATTTGAGAAACAGATCAAAGTATCAATTTATTTTCTTTTTATATTTAGGATAGGAATTATATTGCTGATAATATTAATTAATTCGATAAAGCATTTAGATTCAAAGATATCCCAAACAAAAGCCTAATGAAGTTACAATTAAAATGAGACACAATAAAAGACAATAGAATTTTGGATAATCAAAAAGAAACTAAAAATAAATACTTCATTTCTATATGGATAGTGTTTTTCATTCTTTTAATTGCTTATTCATTTTACCTCTTTATCAAATCACCCGATTTACTGTTAAACCCAAAACCGATTACTGATGAAATAGTTTCTTATACAGCATTTAGAATAATATTAGGACTATACTTTTTCATAGCTGTTTTTAATATTAAGAAAATAAAAAACAATAATCTTTGGTTATGGCTAATAATTGCAGTGGGATTAGTTAGCAGAATAATTCTTATCCCCTCGCAACCGGTTTTAGAAGATGATTATTACAGGTATTTGTGGGATGGAGCAGTTACAGCGCATGGTTACAATCCGTATGTTTATAGTCCAGAAGCTGTAATGGATATTACTAATGGCGATGTTCCGGAAGAGCTTCAAAAACTTGCAATCGAATCTGGTGATGTGATAAAGAATATAAATCATCCGCACATCAGAACAATTTACCCAATGCTATCACAGATTGTGTTTGCAGCAGCTTACTTCATTTCGCCGTGGGAGTACTGGGCATGGAAGGTGCTGCTGCTTTTGTTTGATCTTGCTCTTCTCTTAATTTTATTCAAAACTTTATCAGAGTTAAAACTGCCGCTTTTGTTTATTGCGTTTTACTGGCTTAACCCAATTGTAATTCACGAATTTTATAATGCCGCACATATGGATCTACTTGCACTGTTGTTTATAAGTTTATCTCTTTATCTCTCAATCAAAAATAAAACATTGTTCGCGATAATTACTTTGGCTTTTGCAGTCGGATTTAAGCTATGGCCCGTTGTTTTCCTGCCATTGTTATTAAGAAACCTTTGGCATGATAAAAAGCAATTACTAAAATATGCCGGTGCCTTCGCGGGATTGGTCTTCGTTTTATTTATCCCCGTTTTATTAAGTAATCTGGATGAGTCTCTCGGTTTTATAAGATACGCAGGTAAATGGGTGAATAATGCTGCGGTTTATGAGATTTTTACATGGCTTATGCAGCAGGCAGTATCCTTACTTGGAATGAGTGCAAACAGTTTACCTTATATTAACAGGTGGGGAATTTTAATTATCTATCTTATAATTTATATTATACTGTTAAGAAAAGCTCCGAAGGATAATTTACAATTTTTCTATAAAGGGATGCTTATAGTTGCGGTTCTATATTTGATAAGCCCCACACAATTTCCGTGGTATTACACCTGGATGTTGCCCTTGCTTACGATAAGACCGAAAGTATCTTTGCTTATTTATCCATTGCTGCTGCCCCTGTACCAATTAAATTATCTTACAGATTATATTATTTATATCGAGCATCTTCCAATTCTTATCCTGTTTTTGCTTGAACTGAAGGGAGTGATTTGGAAGGAGCATTTTAATTATTTACAAAATGGGAATAGTAATAAAATTATTGCTGCTTAACCCATCGGCACTTCAATCAAAACAAATATGGAATCGGTGATTGCTTGAATTGTAAACTCATTAACGTCTCAAATGCCAATTGCATCACGTTCAGCAAGAATCTCACCGGCAACGTTTATTTTTCGTTCCTGATGATAATTATATGGTGTGGATTAAGGCTTTATTTTATTGTATAATATTTTATACGTTTGTATATCTTAAGTTTGAGTTTAACACAAAAGAAAAAAATAATAATAATAATGAACTGTTTGTTATCAACATCATTCCTGATATTCGTCTTTGCCAGCAATTCGATAGCACAAGATTATATTTTTAAGCAGCTTACTGTTGATGATGGATTATCGCAGAATACTGTATTTGCAACAATTCAAGATAGCCGTGGTTACATGTGGTTCGGAACAATTGATGGGCTGAACAGATACGATGGATATACTTTTAAAATATATACAAACGATCCTTTTGACTCTTCAACAATTTCAGACAATGTTATAACATGTATTTTTGAAGACAGTAAAAACCAAATATGGATCGGAACCGTAAATGGTTATCTAAATAAGTTCAATCGTAACACCGAAACTTTCGATCGGTATTTTATCAAAGATTATTTGAAAATAGAACTTACTCCCCCCGGTGATTACTTCGAGTATCCTCTTGCTTTTTCAAGGAACATGAACATTTCAATTACTTCTATCGCTGAAGATCAACATGGTTATTTATGGATAACTACATGGGGCAACGGTGTATTGAGATTCGATTTGAAAAACATGAACGCTGAACATATTTATCATTCCCAGGACAATACTAACAGCGTAAGTTCCAACCGAACCACAAAAATATTAGTCGATAGAAATGGAACAATTTGGATTGGAACTTTCGGCGGCGGATTAAATAAACTGATAGTTGATTACAAATCAACCGGAGAAATATATTCGTTTACAAATTATAAATACTCGCCGGATAGACAAACTTCACTAAGTGATAATAGAATAATTTCTCTTTTTGAAGACCCTGAAAAAACTCTTTGGGTTGGAACTTTTGACGGCGGTCTGAACCGATTTGACAGCAAGCAGCAAAAGCTAGCAATAGAAGAAGCAAAATTTATTACGTACAAAAATTTAACTACTACTACTAACTGCCTTTGTAATAACACAGTTATGGATATCGTACAGGATAACTCAGGATACTTATGGATTGGCACATTCGGCGGTGGGATTGATCGTTTCGAAAAGAAGACTGAAAATTTTATTCACTTCTCAAATGATCCTCTTGATCCGCAAACGCTTCCCGATAATGATATACTTTCACTTGCTGTAGATAGATCGGGAATATTATGGGTTGGTTCGCATCTTGGAGAAGGAGTAACAAAAGTAAAAGAGAACAGATCAAAATTTAATATTATAAAGAAGCAGCCCGGTAATCCTAATAGTTTAAATGATGAGGTGGTTTGGTCAATCTTAAAGGATGAAAAAGAAAGATTGTGGATAGGCACTTACCGTGGAGGTATAAATCTATATAATTTAAGAACCGGCAGATTTAAAGCTTTTATGTTTGATGGGGAAAATTCTAACAGTTTAAGTGACGATCATGTTAGAGTTATAAGGAAAGACCGTTTCGGGAATTTATGGATAGGTACTTACAACGGAGGTATTAATAAATTTAATCCCGGCACCGGAAAATTCACACGTTATTTTTACAATGCTGAAAACCCAAATTCTATTTCAGGTAATCAAATTCAGGATATTTTTATTGAATCGGATTCTGTAATATGGGTTGCAGTATTCGGCGGAGGATTGAATAAACTTTCTTTCAAAATAAATTCTGATGTGAGTACTCCTGAAGTTACTGTTTATAAAAATGATCCTTCTATAATAAATTCTATTTCCGATAACAGGGTATATAATATTTTTAAGGATAGCAATGGCGAGCTTTGGATAGGGACCTATGGCGGCGGCTTAAACAAAATGAATACGGAAGAGGGCAGCTTTATCAATTATAAAAATAATCAGAAAAAACCGAATACATTAAGTGATGATAAAGTTTTAGTAAGTTATGAAGATTCGAAAAAAACAATGTGGATAGGTACATTAGGCGGAGGATTAAATAAATTTAATCGGGAAACCAAAAAATTTACAAGCTACTCTCAAAAACATGGCTTAATGAGTAGTGTTGTTTATGGTATTCTTGAAGATAATTCTAATAACCTGTGGCTGAGTACCAACAACGGCATTTTTAAATTTGATCTTCTAAACGAAAGATTTACTCATTTTAATATTGAAGATGGTTTGCAAAGTTTAGAATTCAACGGTGGTTCGTATTTTAAGGATAGAAACGGACAAATGTTTTTCGGAGGTATAAACGGATTAAATTATTTCTATCCGGATAGTATCAGGACAAACTTGTTTATACCACCAGTTGTTATAACTTCTATAAATGTTTTGGATACCAAAATTAAAGGAGATCCCTTCGAAATAATTTTAAGTCACAATCAAAACTTTATTTCGTTTGAATTTGCTGCGTTAGACTACACTAACCCGGAGGAAAATCAATATGCATTTATGCTTGAGGGTTTGGATGATAGCTGGAAATATGTAGATGCAAAAAGAAGAATTGCCAACTATATAAATCTTCCTGCGGGGGAATATACCTTTCGTGTTACCGGTACTAACTCAAGCGGGCTTTGGAACAAAAGTGGTACTGCTGTTAAGCTAATCATTACGCCGCCCTTCTGGCAGACCTGGTGGTTTATTACTCTTTTGGTACTGCTAATCGGCACTTTGCTTTATTACTTAAGTACAATCAGAATTAAACAACAGCTCGCCATAGAGAAAATAAAAACCAAACTTGCTGCTGATCTTCATGACAATGTTGGCTCAAGCTTAACCGAAATATCAATTTTGAGTGAAGTCGCGGTGCATAGATTAGACAGCAACAGTGATTCAAGAGAGTTAAAGAGTATTAGCGAAATTGCACGGCATCTTGTAGATACGATGAGCGATATTGTATTTGTTGTAAACCCTGAAAGAGATTCACTATTCGATTTAACAATAAAGCTTAAGGATTCATACAATGAATTTCTAAATTCTGTTGGAATATCTTTTAAAGTAAAAAATATAGATAAAACGAATGATATCAAGCTTCCGATGGATTATAAGCAGAACTTATTATTGATATTTAAGGAGGGGATTAACAATGCAATTAAGCATAGTAAATGTAATAAGATTATTCTCGAAGCAAATATAAAGGGAGATGTAATTGAAATGATATTAAGGGATGATGGTATTGGATTTGATGAATCAAGCACTGCGCTGGGTAACGGAATTAGAAATATGGAATCGAGAGCTAAGAAGATTGATGGTATAATGAATTGGAAGTCATCACAAAGTAATGGAACAGTAATACGCTTCATCGGAAAAATAAGCAGGTTTAATAAGTTGAAATCTTTTTTGAATATATAATACGATTGAAAAATGATTGATGTTGCCATAGTAGAGGATAACAATACAATACGAGAAGGGCTTGCTGCACTGATTAATGGAACAAACGGATACAAATGTGTTGGTTCTTATTATGACTGTGAAACTTTTCTTGTTGAACTGGAAAATATAGAACCGGATGTGGTGTTAATGGATATCGCTCTTCCAGGAATTAGCGGCATAGAGGGTATAAAAAAAGCAACTGATATAAAACCAAAGCTAGCCGTAGTAATGCTTACTATTTATGAAGATAGTGAAAATGTATTCGACGCACTCTGTGCAGGTGCCTGCGGGTATCTTGTAAAGAAAACACCGCCTGCAAGGCTTCTGGAGGCAATCAAAGAGGTTAATGAGGGTGGTTCGCCAATGAGTTCAAGAATTGCAAGGCAGGTTATTAATGCTTTCAAAAATGAGATTATCACTTCGAAAGAAGATCCTGGTTACAATGTAAGTTCACGGGAGAAAGAAGTTCTTAATTTATTATCGATGGGTAACAACTACAAAGAAATTGCTGGGGAATTATTTATAAGTGTTGATACTGTTCGCCATCATATCAGAAACGTTTACCGGAAGCTGCACGTGCATTCGCGTTCCGAAGCTGTTGCAAAGGCGATACGGAAGAAATTAATATAACCTGCATTCAAACCGCATTATTTTACTATAATCTTACCTTTTTAAGATGTTTGCTTATCAAAACCGCATAAATATGCGGTTGTATATGAATGAGAATTTATTAGTTTGAACATAGAATTTATTGTTGTGCTCGAAACTATTAAATATTCATACTTAGCTACAATTGAAAACAAATCATCATTACTAATTAAAAGGAAAATAAAATGAGTGAGTTTGAAATTCCAAAAACACTGAACAATCCTTTATCACATCTTATCAGTGATGAAATATTTGAGTTACTGGAAAGCCGCGGGTTGATTCACGAGAGAGCTGTAAGAGATTATAGAATAAGGATGAAGTTTAAAACTCTTCGGGCTCAGAAAATAAGAACCGGAGATGCAATTGATTCTTTAAGAGAAGAGTATCCTTACCTTCAATTCGATACGATCAGAAAGATAGTGCATAATCCTCCTAAACAGGTGAATGTTTAAAAATTATATGGTGGATATTCTTCGATCCCTATGCCTCCCTGAATAAATAAAACCAATTTGTTTAAGGGAGGTTTCAGGATCTCCCCACAAATGAATTATACATACCCACTATAATTCTTTACTATGCGCTCATCCCATTTGTAAATATGAAATCTCTCTACTTAGGACTGGGTAAATAGTCTTAATACTCGCCAATAAATTTTAATTTAACTAAACACCTAATTAAAACACACAAGTTTTTAATGATGCCAACTCATTGGTTAATAATATGCGACATTTTTTAAACTACTTTCCACTTTTTAACATTATTACTAACTTTGCTGAACAATTAAACAACCCTGAGTAAGTTAAAGGGGGGTATCTATTATATAATAATATTTCATTACAAATGTAAATTACACTTCTGTTCCGAAGATATGATAAGTATATTTTGTAAGGTGAATACTTTGCAATTGGACTTGTAAAAAGTAAAGACATTAGAAAACCAAGACCTCATAATAATAAGGTAATAAAACTTAAAATAATTTTTATTATCAATGTCATAAATCATTTTTACTATTCAATTTGATAGCTACAGAAATATATTAATTATTAAGTATTTGAAATTGGAATTACAATTAAATATAGGCAGCTTCTCCGATGTAGGTAAAGTACGTGAGATAAATGAAGACTACTTTGGCTCCTTCAGCGGAAGCTTTGGCTACCTATTACTTGTTTGTGATGGAATGGGCGGGCATAAAGACGGAGAAATAGCTTCACGGATCGCAGTAAAATCCATCAAAAACCACTTTGAAGAAATGAACAGGAATTACGATCCACCTAAGGAGATTTACGATGCATTTAACTCTGCTAATAATTCAATTATTCAAACTGCATTTAACGATTCCACACTTTCGGATATGGGTTCAACCGTTGTATTAGTTTTATTAAAAGATGGATTGGTTCATTACGCAAATCTTGGCGACAGTAGAATTTACAGAATAAGGCAAGGAAAAATTCTACAGCTTACAAAAGATAATTCACTTGTTCAGCAAATGATCGATTCGAATATGATTACAGAAAATGAGGCAAAAACTCATCCCAAGAAACATGTTATCACCAAAGCCCTGGGCATCGATCCTGAATTGGAGCCTGAGATATACCAACCTTTTAAACTACAAGAAAATGATATAATCATTCTTTGTTCAGACGGATTAACTGAACATGTTGAAGAGAAAGAAATACTAAAATTAGCTGGAAACAATTCAGTTAGTGATGCAGCAATAAAACTAGTAGATCTTGCAAATGAAAGGGGTGGCAGCGATAACATTACTGTGCAAGTTGCCAGGGCTGGTGTTCCTTACGCAGTAGGTCGTTAACTTCTTTAACAGGATTAAATGTTATTTTCGGAACTTTAATCAATACCGTAATCCATTCAGCCATGCTGCCATTCCATAACCCGGGAAGTTCAAGTGCTTTAAGTTCCCTACCGTCTTTTGTTTTTATTGTAATTAATCCTGCAGCGGGATTTGTAAATTCTAACAAGTTAAAGGGATGACCTTTGTAATCCCTTACACCACAAACAAGATCAACAGGGCTAAAATATTTAGATGCTTCAAGAATTCTATTCTGTTCTTCATTATCAATATCAATCTGCATTTTTTCAACAAGTTGTAAGGAGACCAATCCATCATTACCCTTTACCCAGAACGGTCCTCCGCCCGGTTCACCTTCATTCCTAACTATCCCGCAGACTCTAATCGGGCGGTTAAGCTTTTCTTTTAAAATCACTTTTTGCATTTCTTGTTCTAAACCATCAAAATCTTTATCAAACCGAATTGAAAGATCTGACTCAGAAAAGTTCTTAATTGAAACAAACCCTGATAAGGATATCTCTTCATTATCAAGAGCAAGTAAATAATCAAATATTTTATTTTGCAACCTGATTAAATAACCAGCGAGCACCTTTTTGTACAGATATGTTGTGCCTCGTAAACGTTCTGTAACTAGGTTATCTATATTCTTTATAAAAACAATATCTCCTTTAAGATCATTCAGATTTTCCAGTAAAGCACCATGACCCGCAGGGCGAAATACAAGTTTACCTTCATCATCTTTAAAAGGTTTATTATCTAAAGTAACGGCAATTGTATCCGTTGATGGCTTTTGATATGAGTAAGATACTTCAATATTATTTCCGGAAAGTCTATGTTTCCGAAGAGCGGCATTTATAACACTGTTTATTAAACCTCTGTATTCCGGCGAGATAGTAAAATGAATTTTTGCAGATTCATTTTTTGCTTTAGCATAATTAATTGATTCGACCAAATGTTCTTCAAAAGCTGTATTGGCTCCATCCGAATAAGCATGAAATTTCATGCTCCCCTTCGGTTGATTAACATAGTTCAGACCAACAGATTCCAAAGTATATTTTAATATTTCAGAATATGTTTGCTTCTCCAAAAAGATTTCGAAATCCAAACCATCGGCAGCCATTTTTTCTCTTAGATCGGAGTAGAAAGCAAATCGTTTAATATTATCAACAAACTCTAAAACAGCAATACTATGGCTATCATTATTCATGGCGGCGTCCTCTAATGTGCCCCGATTAACTACACTAAACTTAATCAAAACTGCCTGCAAACTTTTAAACATTCGTGATGCTGCGCCGGATGCAGGAACAAACTTTGTAATTCTTCCTTTATCTACCGCATTCTGAAATTCGGAAAGCAATTCATCGTATTCTTCCTCATCAATTACTTGTATTCCATCACCAATTGTACAGGATTTTATCAGATTCAATGGCGGGATACCTTTTTCAAAGATTGATATATGATCTAATATTTTTTCAAATGATACTTCAATGCTGTTTTTTTCATTGTTGTAATCATTTTTAAGTTGATCTAATTCCTTCTTTGTCATCTTCAACTAAAAATTATATTATTGATTTTAAGGATTGTTATTTTGCACATGATTAAAAGTTATTAAATAAATTGGTCTTTTAAAAATTTCATTAATATAATGAATGAAAGAAGATAAAAAAATCATTTCGGCTGATTTCATCAACCATAATACGCCCATTCAAAAGATTAACGATCCAATCATTAATGGGTCGGCTGTTAAATTATTTATTAAAAGAGAAGATCTTAATCATCCGCAATTATCTGGTAACAAATGGCATAAGTTAAAATACAATTTAATTGCTGCCAGCGAAAAGGGATACGATACACTTCTTACTTTTGGCGGTTCATATTCAAACCATATTTATGCCGTAGCTGCAGCAGGAAAATTATTCGGTTATAAAACTATTGGTATAATCCGAGGTGAAGAACATAAGCCGCTAAATCCCGTATTGTCATTTGCAAGTGCCTCAGGAATGCAGTTACATTATATGGATAGAAAAACTTACAGGAACAAATCGCACCTTGATATTATTAATTCATTGCGAAAAAGATTTGGCAATTTTTATCTTTTACCCGAGGGCGGAACAAACGATCTGGCTGTAAAAGGTATAAGTGAAATAGTATTAAATCTAAAAGAAAAATATAATTACATTTGCTGTGCTTGCGGTACAGGGGGAACTCTTGCCGGATTAATTACAGGACTTGATGGTAAGAATAATGCTTTGGGTTTCTCTGTATTAAAGAATGGTAATTTTCTAATAAATGATGTTGCAGATTTTGTCTATTCTATGAAAGGCAAAAGGTATAGTAATTGGGATATTATTTTGGATTATCATTTTGGAGGGTATGCAAAAACTAAATCTGAATTGCTTGAATTTATTGAAAGATTCCAGAATGTAAACAATATTCCAATTGAACCGGTTTATACAGGTAAACTATTCTATGGTCTTTATGATCTCATCCTTAATGGATATTTCAAACCCGGCGATACTATTCTCGCTATTCACACAGGAGGTTTGCAAGGATTAAACCAAACGAAATACCATTTTACTAAAATGAGAAATAGAGAGAATATTAAATAATGTGTCATTTCTTAAAGATAATATAAAATAGCTGTAATTATTACTCCTATTGCTATTGGAAATATGATATATAAAACTAATTTAAGGGCACATTTTTTGTGTTTCAGAGCTATTATTTATTTCATTTTTTCCGAAATAATAAAATTAATAGTTTATGTGAGATAGGTTCAAAAAATTGATTGCGAGAACAAATAAATTAAAGGTCCAGGATGAAGAAAAGATTTCCCATTCTTCTTCAGAAACTTCCATTCCTGCAATAAATAAAAATGATTCGGTGAAGAAGAAAGTAGCACTCGAATCTGAACAGAAGTACAAACAGTTTGTTGAGGATGCGCTGCTTGGAATAGGAATATTTGAAGGATTAAAGATTATTTATGCTAATCCTGCTTTTGCTCTAATCTTCGGGTACAGCATTGAAGAACTTTTGTCTTTCACTCCGAAACAGATTAGAAATTTAATCCATCCTCAGGATCAAAAATTGGTTTTGGATAATCTTCAGAAAAGATTAGCCGGATTTGATATCCCTCCTCATTATCAATTCAAAGTGATTAGTAAGGATGGTAATACAAAAACGATTGAACTTTATGCAAAAAAAATTGAATTCGATGGAAAGCCGGCAGTACAGGCAATATGTATAGATTTAACAGAGAGAATAAAAACACGAAAGGCACTTGAAAACAGCGAAGAAAAATTCAAAAAGATATTCGAAAATTCCGGGATCGGTATGTCAATTCTGGACCCAAAAGGAAAATTTATAAAGGTTAATAAATCCTTTGCTGATATGTTTAATTATAATTCCGCAGAATTTATTGGTTTAAGTCTGTTGGATGTAACTCATCCCTCTGAGATCGAACACTCTATTCAAATAATGAAGTCTTTACGAGAAAATAAAGAGGAGAAGAACAAACAGGTTGAAAAAAAATATATTAAAAAAAATGGTGA
This sequence comes from Bacteroidota bacterium, assembly GCA_022562275.1. Lineage (GTDB taxonomy): Bacteria > Bacteroidota > Ignavibacteria > Ignavibacteriales > Ignavibacteriaceae > BMS3ABIN03. The sequence goes on along the minus strand of JADFPP010000032.1, from coordinate 15,689 downwards.
ATCATTTTGGGGATTTGTAACAATTACACCAATTAAAGATTCAGCCGGCAATCTATCTTACTTCATAGCGCAATTATACGACATCACCAAAAGAAAAAAAACTGAACGAAAATTAGCCAGGTATGCTGAAGAGTTGAAGGAATTAAATACATCAAAAGATAAATTCTTTTCAATCATATCTCATGATCTTCGTAGTCCCTTCAATGCTCTTTTAGGAATTTCCGAATACACTTCGCGGTTTTTCGATGAATTATCAGAGACTGAAATAAAAGATTCCGTAATTAATATGCATAATTCAGCAAAGAAAGTTTATGAATTGATGCAAAATTTACTTGAATGGACTCAAGTTCAAACAGGCAGACTTAAAGTAGAAAAAAGTAAAATCGATCTATGTGAAATTTCAAATGAAATATTAGAACTTTATAGAGATACAGCGGCAAACAAAAAAGTTAAGTTAGATAGTGAAATTTCCTGCACAATTAATCTATATGCTGATCGTTATATGATAGAAACCGTAATTAGAAATTTAATTTCAAACGCAATTAAATTTACAAATCCCGGTGGAACGGTTTCTCTTAACGCTGCAGTCAATGGTGTCCTTGTTGAAATCACCGTTCTAGATACCGGTGTGGGTATAGCCAAAGAAAATCAGAATAAATTGTTCAAGATTGATGCACAATACCGCAGGGAGGGCACGGCAAATGAAAAGGGAACAGGTTTGGGCTTAATACTTTGTAAAGAGTTTGTTGAAAAAAATAACGGTACAATCAGAATTGAAAGTAAAGAAAATGAGGGGAGCAAATTTACTTTTACTGTACCATTGTACAAGAACTCATCGGAATAAACTAACCACGCTTCGCACATCGAAATAATCTTCCGATAAAAACATAATTTCTTCATCCGATCACTTAATTTACATACAATTCATTTTTACTTATAGGAGGCTTCGCGTAACTTTGTTTAATTAAAAAAACAATTATTTAAAATAGACAACACTTATTGTATTTCAACATTATTGCTATGCTGCGCCCACCTTTAAGAGGTTATACAAAGGTTCCTTATAAAGAATGCAGAACTGTTCATAAATTCAGAAGGGAATAAACCACGTGAAAAAAAACAAGCCTGTCTGATGTTGAAAAAATTAAATGAGCCGCGTGGTAAAACAAAAATAATTTGTTAGATAGATATTATTTGCAATCAAGCTTATCATCCACAAACCAACTATAGGTTAAAGAGACTAATTGAAGTAAATTCCACAAACATTAATTTCATCTTTTTAAGCAAAAGCTATTATGACTAAATTATTTTTATTTTCTCTTCTGTTATTCGTTATCCCTGTATATTCTCAGAGCGATACTGTAATGTATTTTGAAGAATATAATCCACAGTCATCACTCATTGTACCAGAACATCATTTAACAAGTGCCAAATTTCCTTTCGTTGATGTCCACAATCATCAGTGGGATATGAGTGAAGAACATTTAAACCGGGTTGCAGAAGAGATGAAAAAATTGAACATGGCTGTCTTGGTTAATCTGAGCGGGAGAGGTTTTACCAGGATTGAAACCGAACCTGGAAAATTTGAATATAGAATGAAAGGCTCACAATATTTAAAAAAAGGGATAAAAAATGTGAATGAATCAAATCGTAACAAATTTATTGTTTTCACAAATATTGATTTTTTAGGGTTCGGTGAGGATGGATGGATTGAAAGAATATTAGATGAATTGGAAACTGATGTAAAAAATGGTGCGGCAGGATTAAAGATATATAAAAACCTGGGCTTAACACTAAAAGATAACAGGGGTAAAAGAGTTGCAGTTGATGATCGCCGGTTAGACCCAATCTGGAATAAATGTGGTGTGCTTGGAATTCCTGTTTTAATTCATTCAGGCGAACCGTTTCAGTTCTGGCTGCCAAAAGATAAGAATAATGAACGATGGCTTGAACTTAAGCAGAGACCAGACAGATACAGAGACCCAGCAGAATATCCTCCCTGGGAAGAAATTATGGAAGAACAACACAATGTTTTTAGAAAGCACCCACACACAATTTTTATAAATGCACATCTTGGATGGTTAGGAAATGATCTCTCACGGCTTGGCAAACTAATGGATGCATTGCCAAATATGTACACCGAGATTGGAGCGGTACTTGCAGAATTGGGCAGGCAGCCACGATTCGCTCGTGAATGGTTTATAAAATATCAGGATCGAATTATGTTCGGAAAAGATTCCTGGCATCCGGAGGAATATTATGTTTATTTTAGAGTATTAGAGACTTCGGATGAATATTTTGATTATTATAGAAAACGCCACGCTTTCTGGAAAATGTACGGTTTAGATCTGCCGGATGATGTGTTGAAGAAAATTTATTATAAAAATGCTTTGAGAATAATTCCCGGAATTGATAAATCTCTGTTCCCGGATTAAACTATCATTTTTATCTTTCAAGTGAAATCTTTTCACAATAGGCTTTGAATAATTGCAGATTTTTAACGCTTGTTTTTCTTAACTTAAAAAGAATAACTTTACTCATAACTTTAGAAAATAATTTTTTGAAGAATGAATAATTGCCGGTCAACTTTCCAGAAAAAATTTTAAATGTAAGTCTTGTTCCTTTTCCTTCTTCCTTAAGTTTATAATCCGAAATGAACGCTATCCCCACACTCGCTTCACCCTCCTCTACGTAAGAGATCTCTTTTTCTTTTACTTCATTAGATTTCGTAACAAAATGTACTTCAAGGTCATCAAATACACATGTATGAGATGTATTAACCCGGTTTACCGGTGCCTTATCTTTTATTTCCTTCAAGCCCGGAACATAATTTAACTTAGCATCGTGATCTGTTAGCAGCTCATGCACCACAAGTATTGGTGCATCAATAAACATTGAACTATCCGGGGTGGTATAATCAAAGCTGGATTTTATTGACCTGGATACATTGGGTAATTCTTTTTTTACTTCTTTTAGTGGAATATATTGAACCTTAACATCTTTAAAGTTTGAAAAGTTTTCAATGTGCTTCTTAAAACTTATCCAGGATTCGAGCCTGGAATTGACAATATCCTGTGTATTCAAATAATCATTTGTTATAAGCAAGTATTCATTACTATTTATAGTGTTTTTTAATAAACGGTGCGCAAGTATTACATCTCTGCCCATTATTTTCATAAAATTTTGTATTGTTACTTCCTCAAGCATTCCGTAATGCGATACAAATTTTAACGTAAGATTAATTGCTGTACGGCAAGCACCGCATTGGCAAACATTATCTCTCTGAATAATTTTTATTTGCGTATGAAATGCCAGAAACATTTTTTTTGCCTGTAAAATCAATTCATCTATTTTTGGCGGGTCCCCTTTGCGATAATAGAGCACAGCATCACCCTCAATTTCAGAGATTTGCATTCCAAGGTTATTTGCACCAATTATTACTTCCAGAAGCTCAACAATTATATGCTTACTGTGTTTTGCTTCGGTTTCCGTAATAAATTTTGTGTAACCACTTATATCGGGAATAAATATTAATGCTTCAGATTCCATTTAATTTCAACACGAAATAATGATTTAATTTTTAGCAAGATAGTTATTTTAAAAAACTAAATAAAACATTAATTTGCAATCGGTTTACGGACAAATTGATCGATTCAATTTTATTAACTCACCTTACGCAAAATTGTCATTCTGAACGGAACGGAGTGGAGTGAAGAATCTCAAGCTTTACTATTTGCACTATTTGGAGATATTTCTCCCGATGAATCGGGATCAATATGACAAAAATGATTCCTTTGCGTAACATGAGTTATTAATATTCTCTGATGTGATTCATCTTATCAAATATATTGTTAAAAATTCTTAATTTTCTTTATAAGCGGTAACATTTTGGGAGTGATAGGAGTCTAATATACATGGAGAGAATTATATGATGACAAAATTGCTGGAAAAAGAACAGGTTAACCTCATTTGCCCTCATTGTAAGGAAAAAATTGAGTCTGCCTGGGTTTGTAAAATTGATTCATTCATTGGGATAAGGTACGCATACTTATGCAACAACTGCCAGAAATTATTGGGGATAGCACAGTACAAAGATCACACACTTCTTAAATTATACAATCAATCACAAACTGGTATTTAATTCTATGTCTTTAATAATGTTAATGCAATTTATAATAACATTTGGATTGATATATTTTTTAATAAAGAAATTTTTGTCCTCCCCTAGTAAATAATCCTTAATTAACTCTGCATAATCACACCCCCGCCAAGACAAATATCTTCATCATAAAAAACAGCAAACTGACCGGGTGCTATTCCCTTATCGGGTTTATCCAGCTTAACGATTGCCTTAGAACCATCCATCCATACAACCATACAATCATACAAAAGAACGCCGTGCCTTATTTTAACTTTAAGTTCTTTTTTATTAGGCGGACTGCCTGAAATCCAATTAAATTTACCAACATTAAATTCATACCTTTCTCTAACCGCTTTATTTTCCTTTGAGATGTACACAATATTATTGTTAACATCTTTATTAACTACGTACCACGGTCCGCCTCCTAATTTCAATCCCGAACGCTGCCCTATTGTAAAATAATAATATCCGGGATGTTTGCCTATAACTTTTCCGCTGTCACTATTTATTATTTCACCTTCAATTTCTCCAAGATGGTGTTTAATAAATTCTTTAAACTTTACCTGCCCAAGGAAGCAAATTCCCTGGCTGTCTTTTCTATCCATATTAGGCAAATTATATTTTTGTGCAAGTTTACGAATGTCCTTCTTTATAAATGTACCCAGTGGAAATAATGCACGGGAAAGCTGCGGCTGTGTAAGATAAGCTAAAAAGTATGTTTGATCTTTTACAGGATCAGGTGAGCGTTCTAATAAAAATTTTCCGTTTACTTCATCAACCCTGGCATAATGCCCGCTTGCAACTTTTTCAAAGGAGTTGTCAATTTTATCATAAAACTGCCCAAACTTAATTAAGCTATTGCAGAATATATCGGGATTTGGTGTTCTACCCTCTTTAACTTCTTCAATTGTATATTTAACCACTGTGTCCCAGTATTCATTCTGAAGCGATAAAACTTCGAGAGGAACATCCGCCTGTTTACAAACTTCTCTTGCAAACTTCAGGTCTTCTTCCCAGGGACAATCACCTAAAAAAGAAAACTCATCCTGCAGCCAGATTTTTAGATAGAATGCTGTGAGATTATGACCTTGATCCTTAAGTAATCTTAGTGCTACTGAACTATCAACTCCACCGGAAAGCAATACAGCAATTTTCATTAATTATAAATTTATTTGGGATTAGTTTTTTTTCTGTGTCTTCTATCGGTTATATTCTCAATAACTTCACTGTATAATTCCTTAGAAACCTTACTTAGAATTAAAGCAATAAGTTTTTCCGAATTATTTAATTTCGGTGAAAAACCTATTTGCAATTCATTTTTACTGTCACTCACTTTCATCACTCCCGATGATTTACCACTAAATACACCCCCTTTCAGCATATCAATATCTTTGTAGTAAATTATAATAACTTCTTTAGAGAACAAAAAATTTGAGCAGATCATTTTTTCTGCATCAGCTTCTATTTTATACGGAAGGAGCTTATAATAAATAAGATAGTTTCTGTTCGTTATATAAAGAATTATTAATGAAATAATCAGCGGGAAAATAAGAAATTTATTCTGATCGATATAAAAGATAACCGGCACTAAATAAATTGAGAGTAACAGCGTAATGAAAATATTTCCAAAACGGAAAATTATCTTGAATATAAATGAATACGTAAATGTTTGCATTTCAAAATTATTATTGGATTATTAATACAATATTAATCATAAATGAGTAAAATTACTTTAACTATGATTCAGTTAGAGGAGAAGATATTTTCAAACAATATTAAGTGCTTTAATTGTGATGATAATTTTCGATCCGTTTGGATCTTTGACTGCCTAAGATATGAGATAAATCAAAACATAAAGCATGTTCATCTAAATTTAATTGAAACCGGTTTCTGCAATTCCAATTTGATTCCGGGAACATTTTTAATTATTTCTTTCATTTCATCCAAATTCTTAGGTGGATTTTTTTCTAACAATTCCAGGCTGTTTTTATTCTTCAAAAGTTTCCCAAAATCTATATCAAGCAGCGTAACCTTTGAGCCATCGACAAAGGTTGCATTAGTTTCAACTATGTCGCCATTAATAACCAGCGAAATTGTAACACTCATCCCATCCATCATTTTAATTAAATTATCGTCCAATCCTTCTTCATCAGATTCAGATTCCTTGTAGGTATCTTCTTCACCACCGGTCTCTAACTCAGGTCTATCAATAATCAGTTCACTTACATCTCCGGGAATAAATTTAAAATTGAAATATTCGTTTTTCTCAGCACTCTTATCTATACCCATTTCTATTTTTCTATTAGGATCGGTTTCCATTTTTATTTTATTCAGATCCTCAAAAGAATAAATAGCTTTGTAACCTTGCCATCCGTTCGTTTTAACCTCTTCACCAGATACATATTCTACACCCATCCCATATTCAGCAGCTTTATCTTTTAGTTCACCCACCTTGAATAATTTAAACTCTTCGGGTGTATTAGTTGAATCCTGGAATGAACTCATAAACTCATTCATCATTGAAACAACAGCATCACTTATTAACACCTGTTCTTCAATAGTGCCACTACCGTCTTTATTAATGATTACTTTTGTATCAACCTTTAAGCAGCCGGAAAATAAAATTACGGGCAACAAAACAAGAAACGATATTTTTAATGATTTCATCACTAGTTTCCTCTATTTATAAAATTTGAATAATATTAATTAAAATTTACAATAATATATATATTTTCCTTTTAGTTATATTCACCACATATTTTTTAAAACTGTTCGGAACATTTTTCCCCACTGCCAAAATTCTTAAATTATAAGGCGATTTTCATATTCAATCAGAAATAATATAACAATATCTTGCTGAAGCATTTGAAACTAAATTTCTTCATCCATATATTTATTTAACTAAAATGAAAAATAATTGAAAAATACAAAAAGCATAACCCATATTAATTTTATGAGTATTTAAAAGCCACTCAACTGAGTGGCTATTTTTTTATCAAAACTGAACTATGACAGAAAAATCAAAAGCAAAACTTATTTTAGAAGACAGCACTGAATTCTCCGGTTACAGTTTCGGCTTTAGGGGAAATGTAAATGGCGAGGTTGTTTTTAACACGGGGATGGTCGGGTATCCGGAAACTCTTTCAGATCCATCATACAGAGGGCAAATTCTTGTCTGCACTTATCCGCTTATTGGAAATTACGGTGTTCCGCCAAAAGAGAAAGAGTATGGATTGTTAAAATTTTACGAGTCGGATAAAATTCATTGCAGAGGATTAGTTGTGGCAAATTATTCAGATGAATATTCACACTGGTCTGCTGAAAGATCATTGGGTGAATGGTTAAAGGAAGAAAAGATACCTGCCATAACCGGAATTGATACAAGAGCACTTACAAGAAAACTCCGTGAGAAGGGTACGATGCCCGGAAAAATAATTATTGAAGAAAATAAAACTATAAATTTTGAAGACCCCAATAAATTAAATTTGGTTGAGGAAGTAAGTACTAATGAAACAATAGAGTATTCTGCGGGAAAGAAGAAAATTATTCTTGTTGATTGCGGAACCAAAAATAATATCATTCGTGCATTTCTTGGCAGAGATATCACTGTTATCAGAGTTCCATACAATTACGATTATTTAAATATCAATGCAGATGGTGTGTTGATATCAAACGGACCGGGAGATCCTAAAATCAATGAGCAAACTATTATAAATGCACAAAAAGTAATGGAGAAGAATATTCCCGTACTTGGTATTTGTCTGGGCTCGCAAATTCTTGCGTTAGCTGCCGGGGCTGATACTTACAAACTAAAATACGGTCACCGCGGTTTAAATCAACCGTGTAATGAAATGGGTACAAAACGAAGTTATATTACATCACAAAATCATGGTTATGCTGTGCACTCTGATAGTTTACCACTGGATTGGAGAGAATGGTTCATAAATGATAACGACGGAACCAACGAAGGATTGCTTCATATTTCCAAACCCTTCTTTGCTGCCCAATTTCATCCCGAAGCATCACCGGGACCTGATGACACCGAGTTTATTTTTGACATGTTTATTCGGGCAATTGGATGATAAGAAGAGATAAACCAAAAAAAGTATTAATACTCGGTTCCGGGGCACTACAGATAGGACAGGCAGGTGAGTTTGATTACTCCGGCAGCCAGGCAATTAAAGCACTAAAAGAAGACGGGGTAACAAGTGTTCTGGTTAACCCAAACATTGCAACAATCCAAACATCGGAAGGATTTGCAGATAAAGTCTATTTCATTCCGATTACTTTTGAATCAGTTGTAAGAGTAATCGAAAAAGAAAAACCTGATAGTATTTTTCTTCAGTTTGGAGGACAAACTGCATTAAATGTTGGGGTTGAACTTTTTAAAAAAGGCATACTCGATAAATTTAATATAAAAGTTTTAGGTACTCCAATTGAAGCAATCATAGACACCGAAGATAGATCTCTGTTTTCAGAAAAGTGCACCGCTATCGGATTAAAAGTAGCAAACGGTCATACGGCAAAAAATGTTCAAGAAGCCGTTTCGGTTGCAAAAGAAATTGGTTACCCGGTAATGGTACGTATTGCGTATGCTCTTGGTGGATTGGGTTCGGGAATTGTTGATAATAAAACAGAATTGATCGATAAAGCTGAAAAGGCATTCAAGTTTGCAGATCAAATATTAATAGAAGAATCGTTAGCAGGATGGAAAGAAGTTGAGTTTGAAATTGTAAGAGATAAATTCGATAACTGCATAACAATCTGCTCAATGGAAAATATTGATCCCATGGGAATACATACCGGAGATAGCATTGTTATTGCGCCTGTTCAAACTCTAACAGCAAAAGAAAATTTTAAACTCCGATCTATTGGTATAAAGCTCATAAGACACATTGGAATAATTGGAGAGTGTAATATACAATACGCTCTTAATCCAAACTCCGATGATTACAGGATAATAGAAGTAAATGCTCGCCTCAGCAGAAGTTCGGCGCTTGCATCAAAAGCAACCGGTTACCCGTTGGCGTTCATTGCCACTAAACTTGCACTCGGCTATGCATTAAATGAAATTGAAAATGATATAACACAACAAACATCCGCCTGTTTTGAACCTGCTCTTGATTATGTTGCATTAAAATTTCCGCGATGGGATTTGCAGAAATTCCAGCAGGTAAGTACCCGGCTTGGCTCCGAGATGAAATCAGTCGGGGAAGTAATGAGTTTGGGAAGAAGCTTTGAAGAAGTTCTCCAAAAATCAATTCGTATGCTTGACGTAGGATTGAATGGATTTGTTGGTAACCCGGCATACCCCGGACAGTATGATGATCTTGAGAAAGAACTTTCCGAACCAACTGACAAAAGAAATTTTGCAATTGCTGCAGCACTGCAAAATAATTACTCTATTGACCGAATTCATCATCTAACAAAAATTACAAAATGGTTTTTGTATAAGATGAAAAACATTGTTGATAACGAGAAAAAAATAAAAAGCAAACCGCTCGGTAAGATTGATAAAGAGTTGATGACAGAAGCAAAGCAAAATGGATTTTCGGATAAACAAATTGGGATTTTAACAAACACCGATCATATTGTTGTTAGAAATTATCGTAAAGAGTTAGGTGTGGTTCCCGTGGTAAAACAAATTGATACTCTTGCAGCAGAGTATCCTGCTCAAACAAATTATCTTTATTTAACATATCACGGAATTGAAAATGATATTGAACTTGCTCAAAAAAATCAGATAGCTGTGCTTGGCAGTGGTCCTTACAGAATCGGTTCTTCCGTTGAGTTTGATTGGTGCTGTGTAACTGCTGTTAACTCGATTAACAGAAGCGGGAAAAAATCGATAATGATAAATTGTAATCCCGAAACAGTTAGCACTGATTATGATATATGTGATAAACTTTATTTTGAGGAACTAACGCTTGAAAGGGTGCTGGATATTTTCGATAAAGAAAAACCCGAAGGTGTTATTGTTTCAACAGGCGGGCAGGTGCCGAATAATCTCGCAATGAAATTGCATAACGAAGGTATAAACATATTAGGAACTTCACCAATCCAAATTGATAATGCTGAAAGCCGGCACAAGTTTTCGCAAATTCTTGATAAGATTGGTGTTGATCAGCCGGAATGGGAAGAGGTTACAACGCTGAAAGCTGCAAAGAATTTTTCTAATAAAGTGGGCTTCCCTGTTTTAATAAGACCAAGTTATGTTTTAAGCGGCGCCGCAATGAGCATTGTTCTTTCAGAGGATGAATTAGATTTATATCTTAAAAAAGCAACGGAGTTAAATACTGAGCATCCTGTTGTTATCAGCAAGTTTATAACAGATGCAAAAGAAATTGAAGTTGATGCTGTGGCAAACAACGGGGAGTTGTTTTGTTATGCCATTGCCGAACATGTTGAAAATGCAGGTGTACATTCCGGCGATGCAACAATCGTTCTACCGCCTCAGCGAACGTATCTTGAAACTATGCGTAGAGTTAAGTTGATAACAAAACAAATAGCAAAAGAACTTGAAATATCCGGTCCGTTTAATATGCAGTTCATCGCAAAAGATAACGATGTAAAAGTAATTGAGTGCAATCTTCGGGCATCAAGAAGTTTTCCCTTTGTATCAAAAACATTAAAGATAAATTTTATTGATATTGCCACAAGATTGATGTTAGGCGAAAAAGTTGCAAAGATCGATAAATCATCTTTCGATTTGGATTATGTTGGTGTTAAAGCATCTCAGTTCTCATTCACACGATTAAAAGGTTCCGATCCGGTAACAGGTGTTGAGATGTCTTCAACGGGCGAGGTTGCCTGCCTTGGTGATGATTTTAATGAAGCATTCCTTAAAAGTATGTTATCTACCGGTAAAAGGATTCCACGAAAAGCAGTACTGCTATCCACAGGAACATTAAAAAACAAAGCCGAATTATTAGATGATCTGGTCATCCTTAAACAGATGGGATTGAAATTTTACGGTACAAAAGGAACTGCTGATTATTACAAGTTGAATGACCTTGACATGGAGATTCTATACAGACCATTCGACAATAAAGAGCCGGATGTTTTGTCATATTTAGACGATGGGAAAATTGATCTGGTAATAAACATCCCAAAATCTTCTGAAAAATTGGAACTTGACCGGCATTACATAATACGCAGAAAAGCAGTTGATATGAATATTCCTCTGTTTACAAATGTACAGGCAACAAAACGTTTTATAAAATCGCTGAAACAATACAAATCGGAGGATCTAAAAATTAAAAGCTGGGATGAATATGAGTAATATTGCATTGCACTCGTAAGTTTCAGCTTACTAAATTTATCTTTTTAATTGTTGGTATTTATTTATATTACTTTTTATAATACTGCATTGCTTCAGGTATCCAGGACTTTAAATCATTTATCCTTGTTTCATCCGATGGATGTGTACTTAAAAATTCCGGTGGCGCTCCTCCTTCTTTACTTGCAGACATTCTTTGCCAGAATTCAGGAGCTGCATGAGGATTATATCCAGCCATCGCCATAAATGTTAATCCAAGACGATCGGCTTCACTCTCGTGAGTTCTGCTGTATGGCAGCATCATAGCTACCTGTGTTCCTACTCCATAAATTCCAAGCCATAGCGCTTTTGTTTGTGAAGGTTCTTTATTCATCGCAGCCATTAAACTAATTGCCCCGGCTTGCCTAAGCAGTTCCTGACTCATTCTCTCATTTCCGTGTTCTGCTATTGCGTGTGCTATCTCATGACCTAATACCACAGCAAGTCCGGTATCATTTTGTGTGATGGCTAAAATACCCGTGTACACTACCACTTTACCACCCGGCATTGCCCAGGCATTTATAAGACTGTCTTCAACAAGATTAAAATCCCAATTGTAACCATCTAAACGATCGGACAAGTTATTCTCTTTCATATATTTTTCAACAGCATGCTGAATATTGCCACCGACACGTTTTACCATTTCAACTTCACTTTTATTTGTACTTAGTTCAGTTTCTTTTAGGAACGCATCATACTGCTGAAAACTCATTGCGAGCATTTCACTATTTGAAATTAAATTAAGCTGTGATCTGCCCGTTAAAGGAACGGTGCTGCAGGAAATAAAAAGAGCAGAAATCGAAATGATTAAAACAATTATTCGTTTCGCTATTTTCATTTTTTACTCATATCCATTATTTTTAATTACAACATCTAACTTAATATAATAAATTTTACTAATCTATTGGGAATCTAAAAATCGCTTACCTACAGTATGGCATTAGACTAAATGCAAAAAATAATGCTCTTTTAAACTTTCTTATCTTTGTAAAAGTAATTAAGAGGCATTTATGCAAATAGGAATCGTAGGACTTCCGTTTTCGGGTAAATCAACACTTTTTCAAACAATTACTAAAACACATATTGATTCTGCTGTATTAGCAAAAGCGGAATTGCATCAGGCAGTTATTAAAGTACCCGATGAAAGATTGGATAAGCTAACCGGGATATTTAATCCCAAAAAGAAAGTAAAAGCAACGATAGAAGTAATAGATATGATTGGATTGCAAAAAGGTGAATCCGGCCTGCCTGCCGGACAGGCAGGTTCAACAAAATTTACAAGCAACTTTTTAGGCAAGGTAAAAACCAATGATGCACTGATACATGTTGTTCGTCTATTTGAAAATAATGCTGTGCCTCACCCGGATAATTCTATTGATATGCTGCGTGATATAGATTCATTTGAAACTGAATTTATTATCTCCGATATGGAAATTGTTGAAAAAAGACTTGGATCTATTAAAAAGCAGATAATGAAGACGAAGGATGAACAGTTGAAACGTGAACTGCCTGTGTTAGAAAAATGTAATGAAATTCTGGAGAAAGAAACTCCGCTAAGAGAAGAACATTTTTCTATCGATGAGATGAAATTACTCCGATCCTATCAGCTTCTATCGGCAAAGCCGATGCTTATTGCATTAAACCTGGATGAGAATCAGATTGATCTTGCAGATAACTTTTTAGATGAATTAGTAAAGAAGAAACTAAGTTCAAATACAAAAGCATTAACATTTTTTGGGCAGATTGAAATGGAAATGTCTGAACTGTCTGAAGAAGACGCAGCAATATTTATGAAAGACTACGGGATTAAGCAATCAGCACTGGACAGTATCATCAGATCATCGTATGATCTGTTAGGGCTACATTCATTCTTTACAGTTGGAGACGATGAATGCCGTGCCTGGACAATCAAGAAAGGAATGAATGCTCAGGAAGCTGCCGGCGAAATTCATACCGACTTCTTCAAAAAGTTTATCCGTGCGGAAGTTGTTCATTATGATGATTTTATTGCCCACGGCTCATTCGCTAAGACAAAAGAAAGCGGACACTGGCGGCTTGAAGGTAAAGATTATATTGTTCGGGATGGAGATATAATTTCTATCAGGCATGGTTAAACAGAATGAGTAACATTATAATTAAAAATATTCCATGGATAAAATTTATACCGGTTACTGCAATTCTATTCGCAGTATTAGTGGTCGCTGCGTGCACAAAAAAAGACAATGAAATAAAAGGATTAGCTTACGATCCACCCGGTTCCACTATTACAACTGATAAAGAAATTACTCTTCAGACAAAAAAGACATATAATTTTAATAATACCGGTCTGCATGTAAGCAATGAATTTGAAGGTGCAAGACTGAATGACTTCTATCAGGTTAATGATTCTGTTTATACCGCTTTAATCTCTCCGGAGAATGCACCAATTAATAATTCCGGCTGGTATGCTTTTAAAATATGGGCAGATAAACAACAGGATATCACTCTGAACCTGTCTTACGATGAGGGAACACACCGCTACATACCCAAAATAAGTAATGATGGAATTGAATGGACAGCGTTCGATACCACGCTAATTGAAATTGATACATCAGAAAAATTTGCATCACTAAAATTATCAGTCGATCAGGATACGCTGTGGTTTTCTGCTCAGGAGTTGATTACATCATCGGTTTATGAAAGGTGGGAAGATGGGATCGCAGGATTGCCCTATGTTGATAAAAAAATAATTGGTGTTTCCTCCGAAGGAAAATCAATTAATGAATTAATAATTTCCGAATCGGCTAACAGCAATGACTATTTAATAATTATCGGAAGACAACATCCACCGGAAGTAACCGGGTTTTTTGCGCTAAAATCATTTGTCGAAACCATTACGGGCAGCTCAGAGATTGCCGGTGAATTCAGAAATAGATTTAATGTGGTAGTTATTCCACTTGTTAATCCCGATGGTGTTGATAACGGACATTGGCGGCATAACATTCACGGTGTGGATCTAAACCGCGATTGGGTAAATTTCAATCAGCCGGAACCAAAAGCTGTTAAGGATGAATTGAGTAAAATTGTTTCCACCGGTGGCAATATTATATTTTACATTGATTTTCACTCAACTCAAAAAGATGTTTTCTATATTTTATCCTTGGAAAGTACGATTGATGAGAATTATACTGAATCTGATAATAGAAAAGCTGAAGAAAATTATTCATTAATGAAAGAGTGGCTTACTAATCTTCAAAACAAACTTCCGGATTATAATGTACACATCATCGATACTTTATCTAAAAAAACTTCCCCAACCTTCGATAGATGGATACAAAAAACATTTAATGCACCGGCAGTAACCTACGAAGTTGGTGATGAAACTAACCGCGAATTGATTAAAAAAGTTGCTGAATGTGCGGCAGAAGAGTTGATGAAATTATTGAATGACAGACAACATAATTAGAAAACAACTGAGTTATAAAACACTTATGAGTGAATTTATTAAAAAATAAGTTGCTTTTAGTTTGATTTTTTTATACCTAACAGTTGAAGATTTTATTTAACAATTATTGATGGTGACGTAATGTCTAAAATAATAGTTGTTGTACTTTTTGTTTTTATAGGCTTATTACAGTCCTGCAACACAACGGAGCCTCCGCTGGCGGAGAAAACGATTACGCATACTCTTGAAGATGCATCCAGCATAGAAGCGTGGATAAAACTAACCACAGCCAACCGGCAGTTTCCAACTACTATAACACTTAAACGGAACAATACCGTAACTCAGGATATTATCCCGAGTAGCGCAGACACAGTTATTTATATTGATTCTCTTCTGCCAAACACAACTTACATTTTCCAAGCATCCGGTCATTCCGGCTTGTCCGGAATCTCCAACAACCAGCTAAAAGTTACCACAATGGACACCACAAGCCACGATTTTACATGGCAAACTTTTACTTTTGGAGAACACAGTAGCAGGAGGAGTAGGTGAAGTATTGCACTTTAACAGTAAGAAGCTATTTTAATGAGACACACATAAACGGTAACTACTTGTCAGTTACCATAAATGGAAATACATTAATTGTTGTTGGACAGGATGTACCAAAAGCAGCAATATCTATTGGGACAAAAAAAGAAAGGAGTTAAAAATGGAACGACCTCCACCGACTAAAAACAACTGAGCAACAGCGCGGTAACACCAATGCCTGACCTAAGGCAGGGTCAGTATAAGTTATATTAAAAATCAAG
>JADFPP010000117.1 GCA_022562275.1 Bacteroidota bacterium | reverse complement strand
TAATAGTTTGTAAGTAAATGATTGACTGGTAGTTTATAAGAAAGGGATACTATGTTTTTTTCTCTTCTTAAGGTCTATGAATTCCCTCATTCCACCATTCCCCGCCATTTGCTGTCAAGAAAACTTAGACTCAAATCTTTCAATCCACAAACATTCTTTTATGATTTAACTTTATGTTTTCTATCCCCTTTTCCGTATGACGAGTAGTTATAATAGTATTTAAAATAATAACTATGTCCTTTTTTGTATTTAAAATTATTAAGCACTGTACCGAGGAATGGTACGTTATCTTTCTTCATTAAATCAACAGCATCAAGCATTAATTCCATTTCAGTTAGATCTGCAGATACTACTAAAATAGTTCCATCAGCTAATCTCGAGAGTATTTCAGAATCTATTACGGCAACAATCGGTGCTGAATCAATAATTACAATATCGAAACCGTTCTTCATTTCCTCAAGAAAATTTTTCATTGCTTTTGATTCCAGAACTTCAGCAGGGTCAGGAGGAATTGTACCGGTCGTTATATAGTTTAAGTTATTCATACTAGAACTTCTGATTATCCTTTCTAATTTTGCTGTATTAAACAAATAATCCACAAGTCCGGGAATTCTTTGTACTTTCATTATGGAGTGTATTCTTGGTCTTCTTAAATCGCAGTCAATTAACAAAGTTTTCTTATTAGATTGAGCAAAACTCCGTGCTAAATTAATTGATACAACTGTTTTACCCTCCAGTTCTGCAGGAGAGGTTATTAAAATTGTCTTAGGTGAATTTGAATCAACTCTGGAAAACTGTATACGTGCTCTTAGAGCTCTGAAAGCTTCACTTGAAGATGAGTCCGGTTTTTCCGCAACAATGAACGCCTGCTTTGCGGAACCATTCTTTCCAATGTTTTTGAAATGAGGTACCCATGCAAGAATGTTTATATTTTTCTTCTGAATATCTTCGGGGGTTTTCACCGTATCGTCGAAGTAATCTTTAATCAGTACATAGCCAAATGCTGCCCCTAACCCTGCAAATAAACCAATAAGTGCAATCAGTATCCTGTTTGGTTTTGCAGGTTTATCCGGAACCCTGCCGATACCAATGATAGCCGCATTTCCCGGTTGTGAGAGCTCATTGATCATAGCTTCCTGGTATTTCTGTTCAACAAGCAAATACAACCGCTGGAGTGATTCCCTTTTCCTTTGGTATCGCGCAAGTTCAATTGATTTCTTTGGTAACCGGTTGAAGTTTTGCTCATATTTGCTAATTATAACTTGCAGTTCCTTCAATTTTATTGAAAGCGAACGATTATTAATTTCCTCTTCGATAAGCTTTTGAGTAAGATCTTTTATCTGATCAGGACTGCTTGCAAATGCACCTGCTTTTATATCTTTTATCAATGCACTTAATTTCTCTTTTAATTCAGTAATTTTCTTATCATAGTCTTTCATCTTAGCTGAAACATCTATATTGGGATTCTTATTCGCCATAGCAAGATCCCTGTTCATTTGCAGCTCTGCTATCTGCTTTTGCAATACATCTATGTAAGCCTGTGAAGTTTGACTTTCCAGGTATTCTGCAAGTTGTGGATCCTGCTTCTTTACTGTGTTTTTGTACGAATTTAAAACTTCATTAGATGTCATAAGATCAATTCTTACAGCATCTCTCTGAGCATCTAATTGTGCTAGCTGGTTAATAAGCGCAATTGACTGAACATCAAGGGCTACAATTCCTCCTCTTTCCTGGAAACTCTTCAAAGAATCTTCGGCATTATTTAATTCACTTAATTTTTCTTTACTTTTCTTTTCTAAAAACATCCTTATAGTTGTTACCAGGTTGCGGTTGCCTTCAAGATTAATCTGTTTATATTGATTCGCACAGGTATTCGCTATTAATGCTGCTTCATAGGGATTGGGGGATTCTGCAGAAATTTCAACTATGTCAATTCCGTTTATTTGTTCTACTGAAACTATATCCTCTAACAGTTCGGCAATAGTTTGCAGACTTTTATGCCCATTAATTCCCTTACCGTCTTCCGATTTTAAAACTTTAAAAAGATTTTTTTCTTTTGAATTATTAAAGCTGTCAATTAATGCTATTGCATATCTTTCCCTTGTATCATAGTTATTCATAACTTCTATTTCATTTTCAATGAATCTGTCGTTAACTAAACCACCTATTACAGGAAGTGGTGATGATTCAAGAACACCTTGCTGTTGTTTAGTTATTTTCATAGTAACTGTTGATTTATAAATATCTTCTGCCCGGACAGCATAAATTATAGCAGCAACAGTTATTGCCAAAGAAATAATAAAGAAAGGAATAAGATTAGTGCGGATCAGCAGAATATAATCTTTTAATGATTTGGAATCTCCAAGTAAATATTTATCAATATCAATATTTAAATTATTCATTTTTATGCCTCTAATCGTTAATTCAATACCGAAATTATCAAAACAGCTACAACAGCAAGAGTTGACACTATAGAAAGTGTAAAGTTGAAATAATCCCAGAATAAAAATCTTGTTTCACCGGGTACAAGTAAAATATCCCCTGCCTGAAGGTGAGGTATCTTAATTGGTTTTTCTAAATTATCATTCCAGAGAAGATCATTATAATCAAATTTAATCATTGTTTGGGATGAGTCGGCATTCACTCTAAAAAGTCTTAAATCATCTATATTAGCATCTTGTGTAGGACCGCCTGCTAAAGCTAAAAGATCATTTACACTGCTGGTAGAAGGTATAATATATTGTCCCGGGAACGGAACATACCCCCACACCAGCACTTTTATATTTATAGCATCAGGAAGGGAGTAATCGTATTGACCACCCCTGTACCGATCAAATGGCAGCAGGTTTGTCCCGATTTGGATATCTTGCTGCGCAAATGAGATCGAACCGAATGCGAAAAGAACGATAAAGAACGTGATTGTTTTATACATAAATTAAACCATAGATTATGTTAAAAAAATGTAAATGGTATTGAGTATTGGAAATCTTTTTGTCTTATATACATTCCACTATTCAATTACACCATCATACCCTTATTCCTTTCCAAGCACAGCTTCGCCACGTCACTCACAGGTAATTGTTAATTGCAAGTATTTTCGTAACAGGAAATCGCACTCTATCAGATTTACTTAATTAATTTATTGCACTACATTTTTAACCGACTTTCGTCGGGTTGAATCTTAAATAAAACCTATATCAGTAATTATCTTTTCTATATTTAAAAACAATAATTTCCTATCCTCAAATTCAATTGTTCCTTCTATGTACCGGACTTTTAATTCTGGAATAAATTGTAACGATGTCGTCACAAATTTTGAATCAAGAGCAATAATTTCTTTTATTCTCTCTACTAAAAGTCCAAATTGAATTTCTTTATATTCGATAATAAGTACTCTTGAATTCTCATCAATATGTTGTTTCTTATCGTTAAGAACTTTTTTTAAATCAATTAATGGAATTGATTTATTACCAATCCGTAATAGAGAATATTTTGATCGCTCAGTAGTCCGCAGCTGATAGATATTATCGGATTTAGCGATGGAAGACAGTATTGTATTGCTTAAACAGTATTCGACATCTGAAATTTCGAAGATGAGCAGACTTGTACAATCCTCAGTCAGATGCGATGTGATATTCATTTATTGCCCTCAATGTAATAGGCACTATACCCAACAAAGATGCCAATTGAAAAAGCTGTTTTTTGAGGAAATTTTATAGGTAATTATAAATAGAGGGTTAAACTTTTTTTAAGGGGGTTAAAATATTTTTAAGCTTTTTGTTGATCCGTTATTGATTATTACCCGTCCGGGGTAAGTAATAGCAGATTAGAAATTATGGTTCGAATTCTTCAATCTTTTTGTTCAGTGTAGGTTTTGATATCTTTAGTATTCTACAAGCTTTGGTTTTATTCCAATTAACTTTATCAAGAATAAATTTTATGTGAGACTTAGTCGCTTCGTTAAGGCTCCAATTTTCTCTCTGCTCAAATTCTTTTTTGTTTATTCCAACTTTCTTAAAAAGTAAATTCTCGGCTTTAAGTATATCCCCGTCAGATAAAACAACTGCCTGGAGCAACGTGTTTTCAAGTTCACGAATATTACCGGTCCACTCATGATTTTGAAGCATTTCCATCACTTCAATCGGAATTTTCCTAACATCCTTATGAAGATCTTTATCTATTTTTCCCAATAAATGAATCACAAGATCGGGAATATCTTCACGTCGTTCCCTCAGCGGAGGAACCTCAATTTTAAACACATGAAACCGGTAAAAAAGGTCTTCTCTGAATTTACCTTCATCAACATATTTTTGTAAGTTTCGATTTGTTGCGGCAATAATCCTTGCACCCATCGGAATTGTAATTTCACCCCCTACTCTTTCAAATTCTTTTTCTTGCAATACTCTTAATAATTTTACCTGAAGATTAGCAGACATTTCTGAAATTTCATCGAGGAAAATTGTACCTTCACCGGCAAGTTCAAATTTTCCTTTTTTTTCTTTTACTGCACCTGTAAAGGCACCTTTAGCATGTCCGAATAACTCACTTTCCAATAGTGATTCTGAAAGTGCAGTACAATTTACAGCAATGAAAGGTTCTGTTTTAGTAATGCCGGAGTAATGAATTACTTTTGTAATCAATTCTTTTCCCGTTCCGCTTTCCCCTTGAATAAGAATACTAACCCGGTTGGTTGATACCTTACCAATCTTTTTTAATATTTCTTTCATTACAGGGGTTTTCCCAATAAAACTATTCTCAAGCTTATACTCGTCTAAGTCTTTTGAAATTGTTACCGAAAGATGTTCACTTATCTTTCTTCCTTCTAATGCCCTCCTTATAGTTACTTTTAACCTTTCAATATCAAGGGGTTTCTCAAAATAATCGTAAGCTCCTTGCTGAATAGCTTCTATAGTAGAATGGGAGTCATCATAAGCAGTAATCATTATGATTGGAAGACAGCGGTCGGATGTTTTCACTTTTTTAAGAAATTCAATTCCATTCATTCCCGGAAGTTTTAAGTCACATATAATTAAATCAGGATGAAATCTATCGAATTGTTTTAATCCACTTTCTGCGTCTTCAGCAACAAATACTTTATAACCGGCTTGTGATAATGTAATTCTTAAAGACTCTTTTATTGATTCGTCATCATCAATTATTAGTAGTTTTTCCAATCCTCCCCCTCCCTCGATGGAAGAATTATTTCAAAAAGCGTTTCTCCTTGTTTAGAAGTAACTAATTTTATTGACCCATGATGTTTGTCTATAATATTTTTTACTATCGGTAAACCGAGACCTGTACCGGTTGATTTTGTTGTAACGAATGGCTCAAAAATATTTTCCACGCAATTCACTCCGCATCCATTATCTTTAACATAGATATAGCATTGATTCCCTTTTAGTTCAGAAGATATTTCAATTTCTCCACCTGTATTCATTGATTCAATGGAATTTTCTATTAAGTGTATAAATAGTGATTGTAGCTGCTGTGCATCTCCAAAAATATTATGGTCTGAAGTCCTGTTGAATAAAGTAACCCCTTTTTCTTTTAATAAAGGTTCCAAAAATTCCTTAATGTTCTCAATTTTCTTATGTAGGTTTATATCTAAAAAAGATAAATCCGATTGATTTGAAAACTGCAAAATATTTTTCAACAAATTCGTAAGGTGTTTTACTTCCATTTGCATAAAATAAATCAATCTTTTTGAATCAGCATTAATTGATTTATCTTTTTCAAGAAGATCTACATTAAGCTTTATTGAAGTTAACGGAGTTTTAATCTCATGAGATACATAAGCTGCCAATTTACCTATTGCTGCAAACTTCTCAGAAATTCTTAATTCATTGTTTGTTTCTTTTAATTTAGTTATATCTTCGTTTATAGCGATAAAATTAATTATTACCCCATTTAAGTCTTTTATTGGTGAAATAACCGCAGACTCATAATAAAGCTCACCATTTTTTCTTTTATTAATAAATTCCCCTTTCCATACATTTCCCGAAAGAATTGTATCCCAAAGTTTTTTATATTCTTCTGAAGATTTATTACCTGTTTTCAAAATCCTTGGATTTTTCCCAATTACCTCATTTGGTGCGTATCCTGTAATTTCAACGAATTTTGGATTTATGTATTCAATGTTTCCTTGAATATCAGTAATCATGATTGAAACCGGACTTTGCTCTAAAATTGTCTTAAGGATTTCCTTCTTATAAATCTGCTGCTTTTGATTTGGATTTTGATCGATTAGATTTCCTTTGAGTTCGTTATGAAAGATTAGAAGCAGATTCTTATCTATCATTATTTGGGCAGAGGTATTATTTTCATCATTTGATGATTTATGAAAAAAAATATTTTTATATTCACCGGGTAAAGCTTTTCTTAGTTTAATGCCTAAGTATAATTTGGGCTCTATTATTTCTTCTGCTGCTTTATTTGAATATACGAGTAGAAAATCCTCCCCCTTCAATTCCCACAGAGTTATTGGTATGGGAATATTATTTAATATTTTTTTATAATATGTTTTATTTATCCCCCTTTGGGGACCAAGTTTGGAATCCTTACGATCTAAAGTAATGAAATCTGAAAAATATTTACCCATTTGCTAATATTTATCCATGTGCTAATAATTATTTTTACTATTCTATGCAAATTCTATTTTTAGGAAGGACCACCTCAATTTTCATTTGCCCTCAATTGAATAATCAATATCTACTTAAATTAATTAAAATCGACTGGAGATTTTTTTGCTATAATTATATTCAGTCAATTTTTCCTATTGCACAATTTATTTACACACCAATCGATCTAGTTTTCTACTTTAGTTTAATTTTAAGTTATACATACGGTAGTGATTAACCAAGAAATAAAATTTTCTATTTTAGAAATTCATTTTTTTTGCTGCTCTATACTTTCAAAGAAAATCTTTGACCAACTTTTGATAGTATCCCCAAGAGATTCATGCAAGATGAACACAATATTTTTTGTACCTTTATGCACGGTTACTTTTACTCCCTTATAATCAATACCCTTAATAACTCGAACGTCTCCGGCGCATAGCGGACCAAGCTTGCTATCGGTTCTACCCTCAAGTACAGCCACAACATATAGAGCCTCATCGTTAATCACAGGTACTTCTATTGTAAACTCTTTAAATGCATAAAAGCTTGTTATATGTAGATGAGCGCCTGCATTGTTATATAACTCACGAATCATACAATATTCGTTTATAAACGGTGGGTTTGCACCAAGTGCAGGATTGACGAACGACATAAAAACATCGGGTGGAATATGTAACGCTTTTGCTACAGCAATTATTTGCGAAAATTTGGGTTCCTGATTGCCGGAAAGGAATTTGGAGATAGTCGATTGGGAGATACCTGTTGATAAGGAAAGTTCTTTGACCGATAT
>JADFPP010000031.1 GCA_022562275.1 Bacteroidota bacterium | reverse complement strand
GAAAAAATTCAGGGGCAAATATAATACCATCTTCTTCATCTTGCAAATAACTATAGTGATGTAAGATACAGAAGATTTATTATTAAACCTTAAAATTTCTAATGAATTTTTAGTACTAATATTTCTACTGAGTTAACACATCCTCGTAGATAAAAGGTTTATTGATGATTTTTAGTTAATGAATTCGTTGCTGAACGAATTCCAAAAGTTATTAGACTGATTCAATTTCTGATTCACGATGTACAAATGATTATGAATATTGTTATTTTTAATATCAAAATGAAAAATAATCTTATTTGAATGTCCGAGTCCGAAAGAAATATATTAGTTAATGGCATTGAAGATAAAGGAGTTACCGATTCTAATGTATTAAGTGCACTACGTAAAGTGGAAAGAGAAAAATTTGTCCCTTTGATGATGCGGCCAACTGCATATCGGGATATCGCTCTACCAATTGGCTATGGACAAACTATTTCTCAACCTTATACTGTTGCTTTAATGACTCAAGCTCTGAAAGTTAAAAAAGGTGATAAGGTATTAGAGATTGGAACCGGTTCTGGTTATCAGGCGGCAATATTGGAAAAAATGGGTGCAAAGGTTTACAGTATCGAAAGACACAACGACCTTTATCGTAAGACTCAAAAATTATTTGATAAGCTTGGAATCAGAGTCTCAACAAAATGTGGTGACGGAACTATTGGGTGGAGTGAGCATGCACCTTATGATGGTATTATTGTTACAGCCGGTTCACCTGAGATCCCGGAATCACTAAAAAAACAATTAGTTAATGGCGGAAGATTAGTTATCCCGGTTGGTGGCAAGCAAACTCAAACACTTAAAGTTGTTACAAGAGAATCTGAAGATGAATATGAAATCGAAAGCATTCCTGAGTTTGCTTTTGTACCGCTAATTGGAAGAGAAGCGTGGGACAAAGAGTAATTGTTATTATTGGCCCAACCTGTTCGGGCAAATCATATCTTGGATTAATATTATCACAACTAATAAATGGCGAAATTATTTCTGCCGATAGCAGACAAATCTATAAAAAATTGAACATCGGAACTGCCAAACCATCTGCCACCATGCTCCAAAAGGTAAAACATCACTTTATAGATTTTTTAAATCCCGATGAAGATTATGATGCAAATAAATTTTCTATTCAAGCCGAAAAAGTAATTAATGAAATTCAAGAAAAAAAGAAAACTGCTGTTGTGGTTGGGGGTTCAGGTCTTTACATCAAAGCATTGATCGACGGTATTATTGAAAGTGCAGATAAAGATGAAGATTTAAGAGAGATGCTACTATCTAAAAAAGAGAAGTACGGAGTTGAATTTCTGCATAATGAATTAAAAAAAGTCGATCCGGTTAGCTCTAAGAAAATGCTTCCTCAAAACTGGAAAAGGGTAATAAGAGCATTGGAGGTTTATCATCTTACCGGCAGACCAATCTGGCAGCATCATATCAATCAAAATAAGATACCGAAATTTAACTTTTATCAAATTGGATTGAACTGGAACAGGGAAGTTCTTTATAGAAGAATTGAAGAACGTGTTGATGAGATGATAGAAAAAGGTCTAATAGAAGAAGTGAAAGGAATTCTTGACAACGGGTATGATAAAAATCTTAATTCGCTAAGCACTGTCGGTTACAAAGAAATCATTTCACACCTTGAAGATGAAATAACTTTAGACAGAGCAATAGAATTAATAAAAAGAAACACGCGGCGTTATGCAAAACGGCAATTCACCTGGTTTAAAGCTGATGAGAGAACAAAGTGGTTCAATGTTTCATCTCAGGAGGATATAGATGATCTTATTCTTCAATTAATAAAAGATTTCGATTAAACAACCTTTCTTGTCTTTCAAAAAAAAATTTTCCACAATGGATAGATAAATCTATCTTGCGATAAACCAGTGAAAAATTTTAATTATTAAAGACGCGATATTTTAACCAAACAAACTCTCCATCAAAGCATCTCTGCTTTTCAATTCCAATTGCTTTATATTAATAACTCGCGTTACGCAAAATAATATGTGAATTGCCACTACTTTTAAGTCGTGGCAAGAAAACACTACAAAAACTGGGTTTTAACCATATTGTATTGTTTTTTTTAGACTAAAGTCCAGAACATTAAGGTTTTTTTAATCCACGCCCTATCTGTCTCGGCTTGGCCGAACCAAGACGGGAAGGGCATTGCAAGTCAAAAACAGATTTTGAGTAACATGAGTTAATAATATTAATATAAATTAATTATGAACCGGAGTTTGATTGAAAGATAAAATAAGAATTGCATCGGGGCAGGGCTTTTGGGGAGACCTTCCCGAAGCACCGGTTCAGCAAGTAACGAAGGGTGAAGTTGATTACCTTGTAATGGATTATCTTGCCGAGGTTACAATGTCAATCCTGCAAAAACAAAAAAACAGGAATCCAAAACTCGGTTACGCACGTGACCTACCAGAACTTATGAAAAAATTATTACCAATCTGTTTGAAAAAAAAAATTAAGGTTATTACTAACGGCGGCGGTGTTAATCCTGCTGACTGTGCTGATGAAATTTTAAAACACGCAGTTGATTTAGGAATTGAAAAACTAAAAATAGCAGTTGTTTTAGGCGATGATATTCACGATCGTTTGGATGAACTTGTTGAAACAGGTATCGAATTAAATAATATGGAAACCGGTGAATCAATTAAATCAGTTATACATAAAATACTAAGCGCAAATGTTTACTTTGGAGCAATGCCGATTGTAGAAGCACTAAGAAACGGAGCAGATATAGTTATCACCGGCAGAACAACCGATACCGGCTTAACTCTTGCACCAATGATTTATGAATTTGATTGGGATGTAAAGGATTATGATCTGATGTCAGCAGGTACAGTTGCCGGACACATATTGGAATGTGGCGCGCAATCGACCGGTGGAAATTTTTTAGGCGATTGGCAATCTATTGAGAATATGGCAGAAATTGGCTTCCCGATTGCAGAGGCATTTCCAAATGGTGAAATAATAATCACCAAACACGAAAACACCGGCGGTAGAGTATCTTACGAAACAGTTGCAGAACAGCTTATTTATGAAATTGGCGATCCTACAGACTATATCACACCTGATTGCGTTGCTGATTTTTCTTCTATAAAACTTGAAGACCTTGGAAACAACAGGGTAAAAGTTTTCAATGTAAAAGGAAAACCTGAAACCGAATTTTATAAAGTGTCTTGTTCATACGAGGACGGATATGCTGCCGTTGGTTCGTTAACATATTCCTGGCCCCAGGCATTATCAAAAGCAAAAGCTGCCGATAAGATATTGAGAAAAAGATTAGAAAATCTCGGTCTTCAGTTTGATGAAATTCGTTCTGAGTTTATCGGCTACAATGCAACACACGAATCACTGGCAAAAAAGCTTGATGAAGATGATATTAATGAAATTGTATTAAGGGTGGCTGTTCGTTCACACGATAAAAATGCTGTAATGAGATTTGGTCGGGAAATTGCACCATTAATTCTTACGGGTCCGCCAAGTGTAACAGGTTTTGCCGGCGGAAGACCGAAACCTAGTGATGTTGTAGCATACTGGCCTGCATTAATTCCTAAAAAGTTGGTTATTCCTAAAGTTAAAATCCTTACTTTATCCTGAATTCATTTCTCCGAAGGAGTGCTTTGGACAGGATCTTTTAAAAATGAAACAATATTTTGTTTATATATTATCTAGTAAAAATAAAACTCTGTATATTGGATTTACAGATATCTTAGCAAGAAGAATTTATGAACACAAACTTGGTTTAATCGATGGTTTTAAAAAAAGTATAATGTTAACAGACTAGTTTATTATGAGGCTCATCCAAATTTAAGTAAAACTGTTAGGAGAGAAAAACAATTGAAAAACTGGCATAGACAGTGGAAGATAAATTTAATAGAATCAGTTAATAAAGATTGGAAAGATTTATATACTGAAATTTCTGATACAATTAAAATTCTTTATACATAAAATCATAAAGATGCTGAAACAAGCCTGCCTACCGGTCAGGCAGGTTCAGTATAAAAAAACGAATATGAAAAAAATTAAATTAATAGATATTGCTCACGGAAGAAGCGGTGATAAAGGCGATGCTGCAAATATTGGGATTATTGCCTACGATGATAAAGGTTACGAGATAATTAAAAAACATTTAACAGCCGAAAAAGTAAAAGAACATTTTGCCGGTATTTGTAAAGGAAATGTTGATCGTTATGAATTACCGAACATTCGTGCATTAAATTTTATGCTGCACAACACTCTTGGCGGCGGCGGAACAGTTTCATTAAAACATGATGCACAGGGTAAAACATTAGCTGCTGCATTGTTAAGAATGGAATTAGATATTCCTGACTCTTGAACTTGCTCCCGTATTTAGTTCAAGTTTATGATTAAGTTTAAGATGATATTTAATAGATATTTTATTAAAGGAAGACTTCTGAAAAATTCATTATGGTCATATTGAGTGAGACAAAATATCTCGATTTTTATTAAAAAGCAGACTCTTCACTCCCGACTTCCGGTAGACAAGTCGTTCAGAGTGATAGTAATAGAATAATTCAGAAGTCTCAAAGGATAAATATGTACGAAGAAGAACTAAAAGAATTAAAATCTTGCAAAGACCGGACAGATAATCTGTGGAGGTATCTTTGACATTGAGGGAAAAGAATTAAAGATAAAAGAACTTCAAACATTAACCGAAGAACCCTCGTTCTGGAATGACCAGGTAGCTGCACAAAAAATACTTCAGGAAATTAAATCGCGCCAAAGATGGGTTGATCTATGGAAGACTCTATCCGGAAAAGTTAATGATTTAGATGAGTTCATTCAACTTGTACAAATGGAAGAAGATGAATCCCTTGCTCCGGATATTGTAAAAGAATTGGCATCTGTAAAGAAAGCTGTTGAGGATGCTGAGTTTAAAAACATGCTTAGCGGAAAAGATGATAATAAAAATTGTTTACTCACTATTCATTCAGGTGCAGGCGGAACAGAAGCACAGGATTGGGCGGATATGATATTTAGAATGTATTTACGATGGGGTGAACAAAATAATTTTAAAATGACACTTTTAGATATTCTGGATGTTGAAGGAGCGGGTATTAAAAGTGCAACTGTTGAAGTGATCGGTGAATTTGCATATGGTTATTTAAAAGCGGAAAACGGAGTTCATCGTCTTGTAAGAATTTCTCCATTCGATTCTAATAAGAGAAGACACACATCTTTTGCCTCTGTATTTGTGATTCCCGAAGTGGATGATACGATTGAAATTGAGATTAACCCTGCAGATTTAAGAATTTATACTTACCGTTCCGGTGGAAAAGGCGGACAGAATGTTAACAAGGTTGAAACTGCTGTAAGATTAACTCATATTCCGACCGGAACTGTGGCTGCCTGCCAAAGCCAGCGTTCTCAGCTGCAAAATAAAACAACCGCAATGAAGATGTTAAAGTCTAAACTCTATCAGATTGAGCTGGAAAAACAAGCAGCCGAAATTGATGAAGTTGAGAAGAGTAAGATGAAAATTGAATGGGGAAGCCAAATCCGTTCGTATATTTTTCATCCTTATAATATGGTTAAAGATCATCGTACAAACGAGGAAACATCAAACATACAGGCAGTTATGAATGGAAATCTTAATCCTTTTATTAAAGCATATTTGTTAAAGTTCAGTCAGAATTAATTACATAACTCTGTCATTCTTTTCCAGACTTATAGCAAAGAATAAACTTGAGAATCGATTTGGTTTCTTCACATAGTTCAGGGAGACATTCAGATCATAATAATGTCATATCATTATGTCTTGTGTATTGCAATCTCACTTACCAACTAAATTATCTTAAACTTTGCCATTCATTAATTTATATATCCTCTAGTCCTTTATTTATTACCCAATAGAAGAATAGAGATATTTATATTGAAGAGATTTTTGCAAATAAAACCCAATTTTCAAAAATCTGGTTTTGTCCTTAAGCAAAATGAATTAGTTTATTTTTTTAATGTTTCTTATTATTAAGCCAAACAAATTTCGAGGTGTTTATATATGCTTCTCTACATTGATCCAAACATCGGCAGTTTGATATTTCAACTGCTTATAGCCATTTTTACAGGCATTTTGTTTTTCTTTACAAAAATAAGAATCTTTTTTTCTAAACTCTTCAAAAGATATTATTTTAGAAAGAAAAAAGATGAAGATTGAAAAAAGTTCTTTCCGGGATAATAGCGGATTTATCTTTTACCATCAGGGAGAAATATTCAGAGCGATTACCTTTTCTTATAAAGATAATTATGATCACCTGATTAAAAGCGGACTTTATAATTATTTGGTTGAAGAAAAACTGCTTATCCCTCATTCTATTGAAAAACTCCGGTCGAAAGACTCCGGTCGAAAGACTTCGGTCGAAAGACTTCGGTCGAAAGACTTCGGTCGAAAGACTTCGGTCGAAAGACTTCGGTCGAAAGACTTCGGACTCTCCGAGACTCTCCGAGACTCTCCGAGACTCTCCGAGACTCTCCGAGAAGAAGTGTCGAGATATAAATCAGATGCTAAAATTTACAAAGTAATCCAACCCGATAAAATTGATTTTATCTCTTATCCCTATGAATGGTGTTTTTCGCAGCTAAAAGACGCAGCGCTAACAACTCTTAAAATTCAGAAAGTAGCTTTAAAATATGGAATGACACTTAAAGACAGCAGTGCTTATAATATTCAATTCTATAGAGGAAGACCTGTTTTAATCGACACACTCTCTTTCGAAATTTATAATGAAGGGGAACCCTGGCAGGCATACAATCAATTTTGCAAATATTTTTTAGCACCATTGGCTTTAGCTGCTTTTTATGATGTACGTCTTAACCTGACATTGAATAATTTTATTGATGGAATACCGTTGGATTTAGCAAAAAAGATCTTAGGGATGAAAGCATTTTTAAGTTTTGGTGTTTTCCTTCATGTTTATTTGCACAGCAAGTTCCAAACCCGGTATAATGATAAGAATGAATCTTTATCAGTTAAAAAGAAACGGATGAATAAAGAAGCCCTTCTTCGTCTGGTGGGAAATCTTGAGACTACTATCAATAAACTTAAAATAAAGAAAAACAGAACTGCATGGAGTAACTATTATTTAGATGAGCATCATAGCAAAACTTATTTGTTAGAAAAAAAAGAGATAGTTAAAACTTATATCGAAAAAGTTAAACCAAATAGAGTTTTAGATTTAGGAGCCAATGATGGTGAGTTTAGCAAAATAGCTGCTGCATCAAGCAAAGTTGTGTTAGCATTCGACAGCGATGCTTATTGCATTGAGGAGTGCTATAACTATACTAAAAAAAATAATATCCAAAATTTAATTCCAATAGTTGCTGACTTAACTAATCCATCTCCTTCCATTGGCTGGGCAAATTCGGAAAGGTTGTCACTTTTAGAGCGTTCAAATGCAGAATTGGTTTTAGCGTTAGCAATTATTCATCATCTGTGTATTTCAAATAATATTCCCTTTGATTTGTTAGCAGATTTTTTTGATAAAATCGGAGAGTGGCTGATAATTGAGTTTATACCTAAAAGTGACCCGATGGTTAAGAAACTGTTGCTCCATCGTAAAGATATTTTTAAAAATTATAATGTCGAAATCTTTGAAAAGGAATTTTTGAAATACTTTTCTATTATCGAATATAAAAAGGTTTCTGATACCGAGAGAATAATTTACCTGATGAAAAAGAATTAGATTTTTCTAATCAGGTGAATGGAGTTTTTGTCCGATTTCAATAATAATTTCATCAAGCTTGTATAAATGAAACGGTTCGAACTTAAAAAATATAATCTGAAATATTTTAAAGATGAATTAATCATTCATCCACTGAACATAATTCTTATCTTTTTCATTTCTACAAGCTCAGTAAATTTTATAGCAGATCTTCCGATCGACTTTCGTGAAACAGTTATATCCTTCTTAATAATCTCTGCTTTTGGAATTGGAGTATACTTTGTTGTTAAATGGATGATAAAAGACCGGATAAAATCATCTTTGTTCTTAAGCGTTCTTTTATTTATCACACTCTTTTTCAGAGATATATATGAATTGCTTGCTTATACAGGAATTGCAAAAGCAGTAAGTAATTTTTCGTTTATTTTCGGCGAATTATTTTTTATTATCATAACAGTAATTCTAGTTTTAGCTTCTTTAATTATTTGGTTATTTAGAACCAGGCTGAAACTTTTAAAACTGAATTCTTATCTGAATTTTTTGACAACTATTTTCTTAGTGATTGAGATCATTGGGCTAGGATTTATAGAGGTAACTAAAGTTGAATTAAAAAACAAAATAGATATTAAAGAACCATTGGAGGAAATACAAAAAAAGCCGGATATTTATTTTATAATTCTTGATGGTTATACTGGTTTCAGTGGTTTAAAAAAATATTGGAATTTTGATAATAGTGAGTTACAGAAATTTCTGAAAAAAAATGGATTTTTCATCGCGGAAAAAGGAAAAACAATTTATAATGTTACTAACTATTCAATAGCATCTACATTTAACATGGCTGAACTGAATTTCGAAGCAGATAATTTATATGCCAAGAGCAATTATCTATCCCTTGCGAATATTATCCAAAAAAATATAGTTGTAGAGTACCTAAGTGAAATAGATTATGATTTTATTAATCTATCATTTTTTAATATTCGGGATAAGAAGAAATTTTATCAAGATATCTACTTCTTAAAAAGCGGGAACATCTATCAATCTCGTACCATATATGGTCATCTGTATGAAATTCAAAACGAAATTAACGCTGATATGGCATACATTAACCTCGATATTTTTAAAAGATTGAAAACGATACGAAGCGCATTTAATGAAAAGCCAAAATTTATTTATGCTCACATAATGATGCCACACCCACCATATTATTTTGATGCCGAAGGGAACAAAAACAATTCTAAGGTTGCAAATGATTCTAAAAATCAAATGAGTTACCTGGAACAATTAAAGTACACCAATCATCTTTTAACGGAAACATTGAAAAGTATTTTAAATCACAACGGAAATCCTCCAATCATAGTAGTACAGGGCGACCATGGTTTTAGACATTTTAAAGAAAAAAATAAAAAGGATGTAGAATTTTCTGTCTTGAGCTGTTATTATTTTCCCGGTAAAGACTATTCACTGCTCACCGATTCAATGAAAACAATTAATACGTTCAGAATAATTTTTAATAAGTACTTTAATCAAGACTTTCAACTACTTAATTAAATTTCGACCATAGATTAAGTTAACGTCAATAGTATAAATGAAGAAACAACTTAAAAAGAAACCTGGAAAACAGGATTTCTTCAACAAAGTATATGAAATAGCAAAAAAGATTCCTTACGGAAAAGTAACCACTTACGGGCACATCGCTGAAGTATGCGGAATAAAATCTTCTGCACGAACTATAGGATGGGCATTAAATGGATGTGGACAGGATATACCCGCTCACAGAGTTGTAAATCGTTACGGGGCTTTAACAGGTAAAATACATTTCGGTGATCCGAATTTGATGGAAGAGTTGTTAAAATCTGAGGGTGTTGAGTTTGATGAAAAAGGATGTGTGAATTTGGAAAAGCATTTGTGGATTCCGAAAATTTATTCTTCTTAATCCATTTTATCTAACCAATTAGAATTTATAAATTAAATTTAGTAACGTACTATTTTAACTGATGAAACTCCGGTATTTATATCAATAAATATTTTCTTCTCTGCTTCGTCAAAACCTTCCGTTCTATAAAGTCCTGATTTAATATACTTAAATCCCTTTATATCATTGGCGGAAAGGACATCATCAATTTTTATCTGGCAGCCAATTTCTTTCGGAACCGAGATATCAATTTTTGAAGCACCTGCATCAACATAAAATTTTGTTCTTTCGGCTAATGCACCTAACTTAACTTCTAATAATGCAGCACCCATGTTTACATCCACATATTCAATCTTATACTTTGATAAATCTAATTTTATTGCAGCGGCACCAATATCAAAGTTTAAATCCCAATAAAGTTTTTCATTAAGTGAAATATCTACTTTGTTTTTATATTTTCCTTTACCAAAGTGAAACCTGGTTTTTTTCATATTTAATTTGATCTTACAAACACTATCGTATTTTGATGTTATAAAATCAAAATTATTTTCAACGCCTATGGTTTTAACATATATTATTTCATCAGTAGTTGAACTTATATTAAAGCTGCCAGCACCACCATCCAGATTAAATATTGCTTTTGTAATAGATGAATCAAATGCTTCATGATATTCAGTGATTGAATATTCATAATTATCATTAGTTAATCCAAATAATATTTCAAAATCATTTTCAACAAAACTTATTGTGAATTTAAATGTAGCAAAAATTGTTAATGCCAGAACAATTGCTGCTGCTGCTACTACAACAATTTTACCTGTTTGATACTTAATGAGTATTGAAATTCCTAACAAAACAAGCACTACGGGCCAGAACTGCCAGATATCTCCCCAATAAAAGTTAATAGGAGAAAAATTATTTATGAGTACCAATATTCCCAAAACGATGAAAAGTGTTCCCCAAAAAATGCTTGATGTTTTCATATTACTAACTTAATAATTAATCTTTAGTTGCTTTTAAAATTATACCTATTCCAACGATGATTAAAATTACAGGCCAATATTGACCCAAATCGAAACGTGGAAAAAGATTATCTAACAAGAATAATACACCCAGCAAAATTAACAAAGTACCGCCAAATACTTTTTTATTATTCCTGGCTTCTATTATAACATTATCTATATTTTGTTTAGCCTGCTTTGTTGCATTATGAATATCCTGCTCTACTTCCCGAATAACATTATTTATATTTTCATTTCCGGAATAACTCTTTCGCTCGTCAGTTGTGCTTGATGATTTTTCTGCATTTTCTTTCTCCGTGTTATCTTTTTTTTCACCGGGAGTGTATAACACAGGATCCTCGGGAACTACAATCCAGAGAATGATATAGGCAAGTATTCCTCCTCCTCCAATAAATATAGTAATAACAAACAGCACTCTAACTATTGTAGGATCAATATCAAAATAATTTGCAAGCCCGCCCGCAACGCCTGCAATCATTCTGTCCATCCTGCTTCTGTATAATCTTTTTTGATTCATTGTTGTTTACCAAAATTATTCTTAACACTAAAATAAAAATATGAAACCGGAGAAACTAATACACTAACAATTCGGTGAAATGCTGACAATCATCGGTGTATGGAGATAAATCTAAAGTAATGGTACACAGAATTTATGAATTTATTAGACATTACAACGCAAGAGATTCTTCAGTCACTATGCTCCTTCAGAATGACGTTGAGAAGCATTTTAGATTGAACACATAATTAATTTTCCTCTTTCCCGCTAAATCCTTCTACCTCTTACAGTTTATATTTGTGTATTTCTGAATCTTCTGTAAGATTTCACTTAATCCACACTTAAAAATGTATCTAAAATATATTTAGATAAAAGATATTACTTTACTAATTTTGAACTATATATTCTTATATTTTATCCTAAAATTTTCAAAAACTTTAGCCAATGTTGAAAATATCCCTTTTAATTATTTTTCAGAATTGAAAAATTAATGCCAAACGTACAAATATGAAGATCGCACTTTGCCAGTTAAATTCAATAATTGGCAACTTAGATTTTAATAAAGATAAGATTTTAAATGGTTACCAAAAGGGAGTTGAAGCAGGTGCCGATCTCGTAATTTGCCCCGAACTTTCCCTCGTAGGTTACCCGCCCAGAGACCTGGTTGAAAAATCAGAATTCCGTGAAGCTGTTAAAGATCAAATCTTAGAAATTGCAAAAGTAACGAACGACATTGGGTTAATATTTGGTGCAATTACTGAAGACGACGATTTGATTGGGACCAACATTCATAATTCTGCAATACTTTGTTACGAGGGAAAAGTACAATTCATTCAAAACAAATCACTGATCCCTAATTACGATGTGTTTGACGAAATGAGATATTATGAACCGGCTAAAAGTGTTGATGTGTTTGAGTTCAAAGGAGAAAAATTGGGTATCTCTGTTTGTGAAGATATCTGGAACGATGAAGATTACTGGTACCGAAGACGATATTCGGAAGACCCGATAAAAAAAATGATAGTTAAGGGTGCTACACTTCTTATAAACATTTCTGCAAGCCCTTACTCTTACGGAAAAAGAGAACAAAGACGTGAAATGCTGTCGCTTGTTTGTAAAAAAGATAACATTCCGTTAGCATACGTATGCTGTGCAGGTGCGCAAACCGATCTTATTTTTGACGGAGCAAGCATGTGCTTTGATGAAAAAGGAAATCTAATTGAGTTAGGAAAAAGTTATGAAGAAGATTTTTTTATTTACGATACAACAATAAAAAAATCGTTAAATATTAAAACGGAAGGAACATTTGAACAAGAAGTTCTTTCTTCACTCATTTATGGTGTTAAAGAATATTTTGAAAAGTTAAAATTTAAAAAGGCAATTGTTGGATTAAGTGGTGGTTTGGATTCTGCACTTGTAACATTCATAGCAGTAAAGGCACTCGGTAATAAAAATGTGCATGTTGTAATGATGCCGTCAAAGTATTCAAGCAAGGGAAGTGTAACTGATTCTGAAAAACTTATTGGCAATCTTAATATTTCTGAAAACAATATCTCAATTCAACCTGCTGTTGATAAAGTAATCGAATTGTTGGTTCCATCGTTTAAAAATAATTTAAACGGTTTGACCGAAGAAAACCTGCAGGCGAGAATACGCGGAGTATATTTAATGGCTTTTGCAAATAATGATAATTATTTACTTTTGTCCACAGGAAATAAATCAGAAATGGCTGTTGGATACTGTACTCTTTATGGCGATATGAATGGCGGACTTGCAGTGTTAGCAGATGTTTATAAAACAGACGTTTATAGAATTGCAAATTATATTAATCGGAACAAAGAAATTATTCCCAACGAGATTATTCTAAAAAAACCTTCGGCAGAGTTAAAACCGAATCAAACAGACCAGGATTTTCTTCCACCTTACGAACTGCTCGATAAAATTTTAAGAATGTATTTAGAAGAAAATAAAGAATTCAGCCAAATCACCTCAGCTATCGGTGAAGAAGAAATTGTTAAAAAAATGTTACGATTAGTTGACATAAACGAATTTAAAAGATACCAGGCACCACCCGCAATCAAAGTTTCGAGAAAAGCATTTGGATACGGAAGAAGATTCCCAATAGTTCAGGGTTGGCGTAATTAATTTATACAACAGACACTAATAATATGAAATACATAAAACTGTTTGTACTTGTTATAGCGATTATCATCTTTACAAAACCCGTTTATTCTCAATTCGGTTTGCAGAATGAAATTGTAAAGATTAAAACTTATCAATCATTCGATATGGTACATGCTGGTGGTGAATTTAAAATTGCAATAGTAACCAATGTTAAGGATACCTGGCATATTAATTCCAATAACCCCAAAGATAAATTTTTAATTCCTACAACTGTTATGATAGATGATACTATCAATTTTAATTTATTGAGGATTGCTTATCCCGAAGCAAACGATATTAAATTGGGCTTTTCGGATACTCCGCTTTCAGTATGGGAAGGTAAAGTTTATTTTGGCGGATTGGTAAAAGCAGCAGATAATTTATCACCCGGCAAATACCCCCTAATTGTTATTGTAGAATATCAGGCATGCAATGATCATAGCTGTCTTGTTCCAACTATTGTTACTGATACATTGTTAATCCAAATAGCCGGTAAAAAAGATGTTGTAAATAAGATTAATCAGGATGTGTTTAACAACATCGATTTAAGTTTTACACAAACCGTATCAATTGATAACTGGGGTTCATCAGATGACATATCGAACATATTAGAAGAAAATGGAATATTGTTGGGATTGATTTTTGTTTTTATCGGCGGTTTAGCTTTGAACCTTACTCCGTGTGTTTATCCTTTAATCCCGATAACAATAGGATTTTTCGGCGGACAAAGCGAAGGCAGCACAAAAAGATTAGTTATGATGGGAATTTTATTTGTCCTCGGTTTAGCTGTAACCTATTCTATTATAGGTGTTGTAACTTCTCTTACCGGTGCACTTTTTGGGGCTCTCTTACAAAGCCCGATTGTAATTATTGCTGTCGCTACAATACTGATTGCTTTATCCCTAAGTATGTTTGGTGTTTACGAATTCAAACTTCCGGATTCATTAGTAGCAAAAGCCGGCCGTGCCAAGGGTGGAATGCTCGGAGCTTTCTTTATGGGTTTAACACTTGGTATTGTTGCTGCACCGTGTATCGGTCCTTTTGTTATAGGACTTGTAACTTATGTTGCATCAAAACAAGATCCGTTCTTCGGATTTATTATGTTTTTTGTTCTTGCTTTGGGTCTTGGAACACCTTACCTCTTCCTTGCAATATTTTCCGGCAAAATTAAAAAATTGCCAAGAGCAGGCGAGTGGATGCAGGGAGTTGAACATATTTTTGGTTTAATTCTTGTTGGAATGGCAATTTATTTCTTGCTGCCATTATTTCCCGATGAAGCAGCGGGTTATATTTTACCAATATATATGATTCTTGCCGGAATATTTATATTGTTCTTTGAGAAGAAGGCAAAAAGCGTAAAAGGATTTCAAATATTCAAAATAATATTTTCTGTTTTGATAACCAGCATTGCGGTTTATGCATTAATTCCTTCGGATAATAAAAGCATTGCCTGGCAACCATATTCTGAAGAATCAGTTGCTGAAATTAGTAACAGGGGAGTGATAATAGATTTTTATGCCGATTGGTGCATCCCTTGTAAGGAACTTGATGCATTTACTTTCAGCGATCCGGAAGTAATAAAAGTTTCAAAAGAATTTGAAACCTATAAAGCTGATTTAACGGAAACACTTTCAACTGAAGTAGAACAGTTAAGAGAAAAATATACAATTGTTGGCGTTCCAACTATTCTTATTCTCAACTCGAAAGGTGAAGAGGTGGAAAGAATTGTTGGCTTTGTTACGGCAGAAGAATTTTTGAATATAATTTCAAATGTTGAGTAATAGAATCCTTTGAAGAACTAATATAGGCAGACGAAGTAAACCACTATACTTAGAATTCAACCGAATTAGCCCTTGATAAAAGAATTGATTTGATAATTTCAACAGGTTTTGCAATGCCCCCTAATAAATTTAAGTGTATTGTTAAATGAACATAGTCTTAGTAATTTTATTTTTGTAATTAATTAAAATATTTGAGAGATAAAATGCCAGAAGTAAAAGAGAAGAAAATTGAAACATTATCTGATGTTACAGTAAGATTTGCAGGTGATTCAGGCGATGGTATGCAGTTAGCAGGAACGCAGTTTACCGATACAACCGCTTGGGTTGGTAACGATTTAAGCACACTTCCCGATTATCCCGCCGAAATTCGTGCACCCGCCGGAACCCTTTACGGAGTAAGTGGTTTCCAGCTTCACTTTAGCAGTAACGATGTTAATACGCCGGGAGATGTTCCTGATGTTTTAGTTGCAATGAATCCTGCAGCTTTAAAAAAGAATTTACCTGAGTTACGACCCAATGGAACTATCATCGTAAATACAGATTCTTTCGATTCTAAAAACCTAAAGTTAGCAAAGTACGAGAGCAACCCTTTGGAAGATGATACTCTGGATGGTTATCACGTTCACGAGGTTCCAATAACATCTTTAACTAAAAATGCTTTGGAAGATAGTTCGCTGTCTCTCAAAGAAGTATCAAGGTGTAAAAACTTTTTTGCATTGGGGTTAATGTACTGGTTATATAACAGACCGTTGGAAAAAACTGAAGAGTGGTTAAATATTAAATTTAAAAACAAACCTGAACTTGCAAAAGCTAATATTATAGCTATGAAATCCGGGTATAACTTTGGCGAAATCACCGAGATATTTACAACTCGTTATAAAGTAGATCCTGCTAAGTTACCAAAAGGTACTTACAGAAATATATCTGGCAATGAAGCAACTGCATTAGGATTTTTAACTGCATCAGTTAAAAGTAATTTACCTTTATTCCTTGGTTCATATCCCATAACTCCTGCTTCTGATATATTACAGTACCTAAGTACTTATAAAAATTTTGGTGTAAAAACAATGCAGGCAGAAGATGAAATTGCTGGAATCACTGCTGCCCTTGGAGCAGCTTTTACCGGTCATCTTGCACTTACTACTACAAGCGGACCCGGAATGGCTCTTAAAGCTGAAGCAATTGGTCTGGCTGTTATGACGGAACTTCCGATTATTATTGTAAATGTTCAGCGCGGCGGACCAAGTACGGGTTTGCCAACAAAAACTGAGCAGGCAGATTTATTTCAAGCGGTTTACGGAAGAAATGGTGAATCTCCTGTTTGTGTTATTGCCGCACGAACACCACGCGATTGTTTCTACCTGGCAATTGAAGCTGCAAGAATTGCTTTGAAATTTATGACGCCCGTTATCTTATTAACTGACGGATACATTGCAAATGGTTCCGAACCATGGAGAATACCTGATATTGAGGACCTTCCTGATTTTCACAAAGAGTACCGAACAGAAAAAGAAGGATTCTTCCCCTATAGCAGAGATGAAAATCTTGTTCGACCTTGGGCAATTCCAGGTACTCCCGGTCTCGAACACAGAATAGGTGGTTTGGAAACAGATGACATTACAGGTAATATAAATTATGAACCTGATAATCATGATAAAATGGTTCGAATTCGTAACCAAAAAATTCAAAATATTGCCAACGATATTCCAGAGTTGAAAGTTGATGGAGATGACTCAGGTGACTTGCTTGTGTTAGGATGGGGTGGAACTTATGGCACGCTTAAAGATGCAGTTCGTCTGGGAAGAAAAAAAGGATATAAAGTTTCACATGCTCATTTACGTTATATAAATCCTCTTCCCAAAAATACAAAAGATGTTTTGAAGAGTTTTTCAAAAGTGCTTATTCCCGAAATAAATCTCGGGCAATTAGCCAGTTTAATAAAGAGTGAATTTCTAATTGAAGTCGAACAATATAATTTGGTAAGAGGATTACCATTTAAAACCGAAAATGTTTTAAGAAAGATAACCGAATTACTTGGAGGTAATAATGGCAAATAACAGCGAAGTTCAAACAATAAAATTAACTGCAAAAGATTATAAAAGCGATCAGGACGTTCGTTGGTGTCCGGGGTGTGGTGATTATTCAATTCTTGCTCAGGTTCAAAGAACATTACCTGATATAATAGAAAAAGAAAAAGCAAAAGTAGTTTGGGTCTCTGGTATTGGCTGCTCAAGCCGTATACCTTACTACATTAACACTTATGGATTTCATGGTATTCATGGAAGAGCTCCTGCAATTGCAACAGGTGTAAAAGTTGCAAATCCAGAACTTGATGTTTGGGTTGCAACGGGTGATGGAGATCTTCTTAGTATCGGTGGTAATCACTTTATTCATACATGCAGAAGAAATGTTGATCTTAAAATTCTTCTTTTTAATAATAGAATTTACGGATTAACAAAAGGACAGTATTCTCCCACATCTGAAAAGGGTAAAATAACAAAGACGAGTCCCTACGGCAGTGTTGATTATCCTTTTAATCCTATTTCGCTTGCTATAGGTTCGGGAGCTACTTTTGTAGCAAGAGCTATTGATGTGAGTCCGAAACATTTACAGGAAATGATTAAAAGAGCAGGTGCGCATAAAGGTACTGCATTTCTGGAGATATATCAGAATTGTAATATTTTTAACGATGGAGCATTTTCTCTTTTAACCGATAAAGAGACAAAAGATGATAACATTCTATACCTTGAACATGGTAAACCAATGGTATTCGGAAAAGACTTGGATAAAGGCATTAAGCTTGATGGTGTTAAACCGATAATTGTTGATCTTACAACCGGCTCGTTCACCAAAGATGATATCCTTGTTCATGATGAGTTTTCAGAAGAACCGATTCTTGCAATGATACTTGCACACATAACAGATGACCCGGCATTCCCGACTCCTATAGGTGTGTTCAGACAAATTCAAAAAGAAACTTATGATGGTGCAATCGCTTCGCAGATCGATTTTGTAACCGAGAAAAGAGGCAAGGGTGATTTGAAAAAAGCTCTCTTCGGTGCAAATACCTGGGAAGTAAATTAATTCTAACCACTTATTTTAATTGAAACGCACAGGGCTTGTTAAAGCAAGCCCTTCTTTTTTAAATTAATGGTAATATGGATTTTCAGGTTCTAAATAAAATAATAATTGAGAATAAATCTTTTCTTCTTACAACTCATGTTAATCCTGATGCAGATGCGATTGGATCAGAGATTGCTATGTATAGAATTCTTAAAAGTTTAGGGAAAGATGTTTGTATAATTAATCATAGCACTACACCATACAACTTAGAGTTTTTCGATACGAAAAATATTATCCGGATATTTGATGAGAAAAAGCATAAACAACTCTTTGATAAAGCAGATGTGTTGATCGCTCTTGATTTTAATCGTGCTAACAGAGTTGTAAGTATGCAGAAGTTCTTTGTAGAATTTAAAGGTATTAAGCTATGTATCGATCATCATCCGGACCCTGAAGATTTTGTAAACCATTATTTTGTAGATGATAGTTATGCTGCAACTGGTCATCTCATTTACGATTTTATTAAACAAACAAAGTTAGTTGATTTGAGTTATGAAATTGCTTATCCGTTGTATGCTGCAATAATGACTGATACTGGTTCATTTCGTTTTGAAAAAACATCGCCGCAACTGCACAGAATTATTTCAGAACTACTTGAAACAGGAGTTGATCCCGAAGAGGTTTATGATAAAATTTACGATCAAAGTAAAAGAAGTAAAATAAAACTATTGGGCAGAACATTAGATACATTAGAACTTATTGATAACGATAGGATTGGTTATATGCATATTTTGCAAAGTACTTTTAATGAGCTAGGTGCTTTAGAAAGTGATACGGAAAATTTTGTTAATTATCCGCTCTCAATTGAAAATGTTGTACTTAGCTTATTGTTTATCGAACTTAAAGATGGCTTTAAAGTTAGTTTCAGATCAAAAGGGAATATACCTATAAATGAAATTGCTGCTAATTATGGCGGCGGTGGGCATTTAAACGCCGCGGGGGCAAGATTTCATCACTCTATAATGGTTGATGAAATGCCAAAGATTATAAACTTTACAATAGAATTTTTCAATAATTATTACCAGGAACAAAATGTTTAGCTTGAATATAAAATCTGCGAACAGGAAAATTGTTTATAACCCGCTTTCTATCAGCGTTAAATATCTAATAGATGAAAAGAAATTGGCTGATAGTTTTAAGAATCTTGAAAAAATATTTAATATGAAATTTTCTTCGCTTCAAAAGAAAAATTTTCTTTCTGATACTGGAAAAGAAATACGCATATCAAAACCATCCGGAAAACCTGATGCGTTAATATTAAGCAAAGTAAAAATGGATGATAAATTCTCCTCTGATTTTTTCCGGAATCATCTTGCTGGATTAATTAAAAAACTTGAGGGAGAAGAATTAAAAAATCTTCACATTTTTATTCCATCGTTCAAAGCGTTTAAAAGCTATTTTGATAGTGAATCATATTATTATCAAACATTTATTGAAGGATTACAACTTGGGAATTATACCTTTGATAAATATAAATCAGAAAAGAAAACGCCTAAAAAAATAAATGTTTTGTTCTATGCCGATAATGAAAAACTGTTGAAGAATGCAATAAGCCGAACAAATATTTTGATGAGTGGTATCAATTTTACCAGGGATTTACAGAATGAACCGGGAAATGCACTAAGACCATC
This sequence comes from Bacteroidota bacterium, assembly GCA_022562275.1. Classification (GTDB taxonomy): domain Bacteria; phylum Bacteroidota; class Ignavibacteria; order Ignavibacteriales; family Ignavibacteriaceae; genus BMS3ABIN03. The sequence continues at coordinate 10,685 of JADFPP010000031.1, read as the reverse complement.
CGACTTAACAGCGAGAGTTAAAACCAAACTAACCGAAGCAGGTGTTAGTGTAACAGTGTTTAATGAAAAAGAAATTAAAAAGAGAAAAATGGGTGGACTATTAGCTGTAGGGAAGGGTAGTTCAGACAAGCCAAGATTTATTATTCTGCACTATATGCCGACTGCAAAATCAAAAGGAAAAAAGAAAAAATTGAAAAAGATTGCCTTGGTTGGCAAAGGAGTCACCTTCGATACCGGCGGTATTTCTCTTAAACCTGCTACAAAAATGGGAGAGATGAAAGCTGATATGTCTGGTGCAGCACTTGTTGCCGGAACTGTTCTCGCAGCCGCTAAAGCAAAACTTCCTATAGAAGTGTTGGGTATCATTCCGACTGCGGAAAATATGTTATCCAGCGATGCAATGAGACCGGGTGATATAGTTACAACTGCTTCAGGTAAAACTATTGAGGTTGATAATACAGATGCGGAAGGAAGAATGATTCTTGCCGACGCTTTGGATTATGCATCAAAACAGAATCCAGATGTGATAATTGATTTTGCTACACTAACAGGCTCTTGTGTTGTTGCTTTAGGACAAATTGCTGCAGGACTTTTCACAAAATATGATGAACTAGCTGATAATATTTTTGATTCAGGTATGAAAACTTATGAAAGATTGTGGCGTTTACCTATGTGGGATGATTATAATAAACTGATTGAAAGCAAGGTTGCTGATGTTCACAATGCAGGTTCCAGGTGGGCAGGTGCTATTACTGCAGCTAAATTCTTAGAAAATTTTGTTGATGAAAAAATTCCTTGGGCGCATATAGATATTGCCGGACCTGCAATGTATAGTGATACAAATAATTACACCAAAACATTTATGACCGGGTATGGTGTGAGGTTAATGTTTGATTATTTGAGTAAACAAAAATTAAAATGAGGAACTAACTTTAATTATATTTCATATTCTTTTAAAAAGCGAAACTATCTTAAAAGAAATTTTCACTAGTTTGTCATTCCCACACAAGTGGGAATCTAACTTGTAAAAAAGGTTTTAGATTCCCGCCTGCCTGTCCGGTAGGCAGGTTTCCACAGGAATGAGAGGATTACCATACTCATAAAATAGCCTCTGCCCATCAACGGATATTTTCATTTGATCATCAACATTTTCTTTGTCTGAACAAAAGAACCGGCTCTCAATTGGTAGAAATATATTCCACTTGGAAGATTTGTTCCATCAAATTTAACTTCATAATTTCCTGCGGGTTTTTCTCCGTTAACAAGAGTTGCAATTTCCTTTCCTAAAACATCAAATACTTTAATCGTAACAAAACTTATTTCTGGAATCTGATATATTATTTTTGTAGATGGGTTAAATGGGTTAGGGAAGTTTTGGTATAGTCCAAATGTTACAATATCTTGTTTTGCATTACTTATAATTGTTGGATCCCCAATAAAAATACTAACAACATTGGAAAACCAACTTTCATTGTTATCAATATCATAACAAGTAACCACTATATAATAAGTATTGTCTATCTCTAAATTTGCTAATGTATGGTCATTAATATTTCCTACATCTACAGAATTATTAAATTGCCATGATGTAGAATCAGTGTCAAAATATACTCTGTAACCATCTAAATCATCTAAGATACTTTCATCCCAAGAAATATTTATAGTAGAATCGCTATAAGACAAAATAGATAGGTTTTGAACAGGAATTGGAGTCGTTTCAATGTTTGGAATATCTAACCATGGTGAAACATTTACAAACATGCCTGTACTATCACCCATCCCTTGAGGGTTCTGTATTGGGTTATACGGACCAGAATTATCACCCCAATAATTTGATGATGCCTCCAGAATTAACGAATTATCAGAATTAATTATTGCTTGTCCATTTGCAACAAAATTGCAATTAATGAATTTGGGTGCACCATCTGAAGAAAAGATTGATGACCATGGATAATCAGAATAATTCTTAGAGAATATTGATTTATTAAAAATAGGATTTTCATGTGGTGCGCCGTTATTAATAGATCGTATGGCACCTCCAATTTTTGCACTGTTCATAATAAAATCGACAAAATTATAACTTGGTTGTGTGTTTGCGTCATCAAGATACATACCACCTCCTTCTTCAACTGCCGCATTTTTGTATAGGATGATATTATTGAATTCATTCAAATAAGAGCCGTTTAAATATATGCCTCCACCAATGTTCATTGACATGTTTTCAATTATATAAATATTATTTCCCACAAAATTGGAATGATAAAAATATATTCCACCACCCGCATTGCTTACTTCATTATTTATAAAGTAACAGTTTTTAATCGTTGCTTTGCTAGCATTTCCACTATAATATCCTCCGCCGTCAATTGCACTATTTCCCCGAAAAGTCACTTCTTCAAAATAAAGTTCGGTGCTATTTTGAGAATATACACCGCCCCCTTTTCCTGCTGAATTGTATTCAATATAAGTAGAGATGATTGTTGGATCAGAATTTCCGCCAATCCATAATGCACCTCCTCCTGATACAGCAATATTCTCTTTAAATTTTGCATTAGATATTGTGAAAGAAGATTGATCATGTAAATACATTGCTCCTCCCCATTTTGCATTATTATTATTAAAAATCAAGTTATCAAATTGAATATTAGGGCCGTGTGAAAAGACTGAGTAGACAGCTCCGCCCCAATTTACTGCTGTATTATTAGATAATGTTGTGTTACTCAAAAAGAAATCAGTGCATTCTAACAAAAATATACCACCTCCGTGTTGTGTTGAATAATTAAGGTTTATAATACAATTATTAATTACAGCTTTAGATTTATCACTATAGATTGCCCCACCTCCGTTTCCAAAATCGATTGCACTCGATACATTACTAACCAGTGAAGAGTTTTCAATTATTAAATTAGAATTATTTTTTAAATACAGACCACCACCATTAATTGTGGCCTCATTATTTTCGATTGTACAGGTTGTAAATTTTACAACGCTATTATTCATAAATACCCCTCCACCATAACTCGCTTTGCCGTTTCTTATTATAAAACCAATTATTTCAGTCAAACTTTCAGTATTAACTATGTTATTAATAGTAATGCAAGGATATAGCATTGAACCATCTATAATTGCCTCACTTTGTACACCAACTAACTTTATTCCTTCAGTATTAGGCCAAAAAATATTTTCGTAGTATGTTCCCGGTTGAACTAAAACAGTGTCTCCACTTTGAGCAGTATTTAGTGCTTCTTGTATTGTGAGATATTGTGCTGGAACGTGTAGTGTCGTCTGTGAGAAGATAAATCCGTTAAGTATAAAAATTAACAAAAAACTAAAATTATATTTTTTCATTTTTCTCCTCTTTCGAAAATAAATTATAAACGCTTTAAGAATATAAAGTATTGTAATAATAAAAACATAGATTTAATTAAATATTATCTCCCAAGTATTTACTTCCATCAAATCTACTTCTATATCAATTGGCTTTCAATATTTATTCTTTTAAAGTCATCCTTTATCTCATTAATGATTTACTAAAGGTTTTGTAGTTTCGGCATAATGATTTAATTTATTTTTCTAATAATTTACTCTAAGGATTACTCTTGACATGACAAAACTAAAATTTAAGAAAAATATTGTTTTTATAAATAATAGAAGTGAATATTTTTTATTTCAAGTAATGAATATTGGTAAGAATCTTGATGAAATAAAATTTAATTTTAATGATCCAAAATTTTCTACAGCTATTATTCATTTAAATGAAACAAATACCTTTGATGATTCAACTCTTATCAATAAATATGGAGAAGCCACGTATCATAGTGACGGGACATTTATGTATAAGTTCCCAAATTATCCAATAAAAGAAATGCGATATAATAATCCACACGGAGCAGGAGCAAAGAGAATGCCACTTAGCAATATTAAGGGATGGGAACCGTTATTTAAATTTGATATTTATGATTATAATTTATGCAGGAAAATTAAAGAAATAAAAGATGATGAAAAAATCATTTTAATAAATGACCATTTGTTCAATGGCAAATCGTTTAGCTGTCTAATTAATTTTTCTCATATTAATTATCCTGTTCCAATTCTTAGTGATTTTAGTCAACTTTCTACAACAGTTAATTCAGTAACTGATAATTTAAATTTATGGATAGTAATAATCTCACTGAATGATAAAGGATACTTTATCAAAATGGAACCAATGGGTCAAAAAATATTTTCCCAAAATAATCATTTACAGATAATAGAAAAAAAATAACCAAATAATCAATAAATCAACATGGTTGCTCGTACAGGTGTAGTCTTTTTTCAATTGTTAATTTTAGTTTTGCAATATAAAATGCAGTTCAATTTATATTAATATTTTAAATAAATACCTTCCCATCCTTAATTTCAAAAACTTTATCTGCAAGTTTTACCAGGTTGGGGTTGTGAGTTACAATTACGAAAGTCATTTTTAAAGTATCACGTAATTCTAAAATTAACTGATGGATTGCTTCACTGTTTTTGGAATCGAGATTGCCTGTTGGTTCATCGCCAAATATTATTTGAGGATCGTTGGCTAATGCTCTTGCTACAGCTACACGCTGCTGCTCTCCGCCGGAGAGTTCTGCAGGTTTGTGATCCATCCTATCAGACAATCCAACACTGCTTAAAAGTTCCTTGCTTTTTTTTGCAGCATCTGATAATGAAATGCCAGAGATCATCTGTGGAATAGAAACATTTTCAAGTGCTGTAAACTCAGGTAAAAGATGATGAAATTGAAAAATGAAACCAATATTTTTATTCCTGAATTTAGCAAGCCGGTTATCGGATAAAGTAAAAATATTTTCATCCTTATAAAATATCTTTCCGGAATCAGGGCGATCCAAAGCACCCAAAAGATGAAGCAAAGTACTTTTGCCGGCTCCCGAAGCTCCAACAATAACAGAGATTTTATTTGCTTCTATCTCCAGTGAAACATCTTTTAAAACATCAAGTCTCAGCTTTTTACTCATCCGGTAAGATTTATTTAGAGATTGTGCTCTAAGAATTTTTTCAACCATTATTCTTAATTATACATTCTAAACCTGCCTGTCGGCAGACAGGTTATACATTAATTCTACTCCCACTTTATTGCCTCAAGCGGGTTAACTTTTGCAGCTCGTTTTGCAGGATAAAGTGCTGCAAAAAATGTTAGCAGCAAAGAAGCACCGCTCACGAAAAAGAAATCACTTAATCTTAATTCCAAAGGTAAAGAATCAACTTTATATTGTGCCGGATTTAACGGATAAATATTGTACTCTATTTGAAGATAACATATAAAATAACCGAGCAGCACTCCAAGAAACGTCCCGATAATTCCAATCAGTATTCCTTCAAACATAAAAATTTTTAAAATCGATTTTTCGCTTATACCCATTGCACTTAGTATTCCAATATCTCTTCTTTTTTCTATAACCGACATTGAAAGAGAACCGAGTATATTAAAAGTGGCAACTGCTATGATGAGCATTAAAATTAAGTAAGCAGTCCATCTTTCTATTTTCATTACTGAGTAAAGTTCCTGATGAAAATCGAACCATGTTTTAATGCTGAAGTCAGTTTCAGAAAGAGTTTCTTCCAAAAATTTTTTAACTTCAAATGCATCATCCGAATCCTTTAAACGAACTTCATATCCCTGTATGCTTTTTTTGTAACCTAATAAAAACTGGGCAAACTCTAAATCGGTTATTATATAACCTGAATCATAATCGTTGTTGTTGGAACTATAAATTCCGGTTATCATAACTTTTTTAGTTAACGGCAAAGAAAACTGTGTTATTGCTTTTTCAATACCCAGTGGTGAAATAAGTGTTAAAGTGTCTCCCGTAACCGCCTGCATTTTATCTGCTAATTGTATCCCGATTATAACTTTAGGAACAGGTTTTGTGGAAGCAATTTCATCGTTACCATACAAAATGCTCGAAGAAAAATTAAATACTTTGTCAGCCAAATCCTTTTCAATGCCTTTAAGATTTACAACCTTGGTCAATCCTTTATTATACACCAGCACCTTCCCGTTTACAAAAGGAGTAAATCCTTCAGTCTCTTTTAATTCACTCAAAAGGCTGGATAGCTGTTGAATATTTTTTTCTCCTTCTTCTGAAATAACCTGGGCTCTTATATGCGGCTCAAAATTCATCAGGTATTTTGTAACTAAACTTCCAAATCCGTTAAATACCGAAAGTACTACAATCAGTGCTGCAACTCCAATTGTTACGCCAACAATTGAAATAAATGAAATTATTGTAATAAAATTAATTTTATGTTTTGAGATAAGGTATCTCTTCGCTATGAAAGTTTCCAAGTTCATCTGTTTATAATTGTTTGTTTTTGTAAGCTGCAACTCATTTCATCAGCTAAACCTCAGAGAATCTACCGGACGAATTTTTGATGCAACATAACTTGGAATAACTGCAGCAATTACGCAAAGTAAAAATGTTACGGCGGATACAAGAAAAAATATTTCTGCAGTCATTAAAATCGGAACCTTGCTCATAAAATAAACTGAAGAGGGAAGTGTGATAATATCAAACTTTAATTGCATTCCCATTAACAAAACTGCAAGTATGTTTCCTAAAATTATTCCGGTTATTGCAAGTATAATTCCCTGTATAACAAATATGCTTATAATTTGATTTCCTTTAGCACCTAACGATTTTAGAACTCCGATCGAGTTTGTTTTTTCTAATACAACCATTAAAAGTGTGCCGATTATATTGAATACAGCTACAATAATTATCAATCCAAGCATTATTGGAATTGGTTTTTTCTGCAGCTCAATCCAGGTAAAAATATTCCTATGGATTTGGTAAATAGACCTTACGGCATGAGGATATCTTAATTTTTTACTTAGAAATCTTGTTAAGCTGTCAATTTTTGTGATGTTGCCTAACTTGATATTGTAGCCGGTAATGTTATCACCTATACCAAAAAGTTGTTGTACGTTGCTCAAGTTTGTATAAGCATAAAGGTCATCATATTCAGCCATACCGCTTTCAAATATTCCAGTCACTTTAAACTTTTCTATATTTGGAAGGTTATCGACCGAAGGAATGCGATCGTTTTTTAAGGCAAATATTATAACATCATCCCCGATATTTAAAAATAATTTATCAGCTAACTTCTTCCCAACAATTATAGGAAGGGAATGAGGGTCTTCCAAAATAAAATTACCTTTAATAATATTTTTTATGAACCCCGGCTTTGGAGAATCAATTTTTATACCTATTAAGTTTATGCCCTCCTTATTTTTCTTACTGCTTATTATAGCCAGCTTTGATGCGAAAGGTGTGATTGTTGGATCAAATTCTGTTAGATAATTTTCTAATAAAGGCATAGTGTTTTTGTAATTTGGAAGAATGGAACGGAAAGAAGTGATTTTTATGTGCGAATCAAAATCAATTATCTTGTCTGTTAAGGTTTTTTCAAATCCATTAAGCACACTTAGAGCGATTATTAATGTTGCTACTCCAAGTGAAATACCCGTTATGGAAATCACAGAGATGAAATTAATAAACCGTGAATCTTTTTTTGAAAAAATATATTTTTTAGAAATAAACCAGGGAAGATTCATAAAATAAATAAATTATCATTTTAATAATTTAATTTAGCTAAGAAATAGTATAGTTGAAAATTAACAGCATCTTAGAACATCTATCAACAATTTCTGTGTTTTCTGCCGTACGTAACCCTTTGATTTTTAGTAATGATTAACATATATTTGGCTTTCAATTTTCAGAAGAATATACTTATTATTTTATGATAATAAGTATATTTTTTTGTTCTAATGTAATTTCAATTTATTGATTAAGTTATCTACGGGGCGTTGTCCCGATAGGATCGGGATCCGGTTATCGCATCCCGATTTGGAAGCTTATTCTTGTATTATCGGGAAGATAGCAGGTTCTTAATAAATATTAATTTGTTTTTATACGGGGCGTAGCGTAGTCCGGTTATCGCGCCTGCTTTGGGAGCAGGAGGTCGCAGGTTCGAATCCTGCCGCCCCGACATAACTATGCAAAAGTTTTTTTAATATTGATTATAACAAAACGGAAAAATTCATACGATGATTTCTGGTTTTGCGTCCCGATAAGAATCTTCAAATGCGCCTTAATCGGGAAGGTCGCAGGTTTCCGGCAACTGCCGGACCGCACCGATGAACATAGTTCATAAAAAAATATTAATAGTTGCGCCAGTAGCTCAACCGGATAGAGCAACGGCCTTCTAAGCCGTAGGTTGGAGGTTCGAGTCCTCTCTGGCGTACTATCGGAAATAACAAATATCAATTTCCAAAAATCAAATTAGCTCTAATGACCAAATTGCATATTTAAAAATGAGTTGAATTTTAGTAGTTGGAATTTATTTGTAATTTGCATTTTATAATTTGATATTTTCTTAAATGGTGGGCGTAGCTCAGTTGGTTAGAGCGTCTGGTTGTGGCCCAGAAGGTCGTGGGTTCAATCCCCATCGCTCACCCAAAATAATAGTTTATTAAATTTATTAATTTTTTTTACCTGATAGACGGCCCCATCGTCTAATGGTTAGGACCTCGCCCTTTCACGGCGGTAATAGGGGTTCGAATCCCCTTGGGGTCACAAAGCCCTCTCGATTATTCTTTAATCTTGAGGGTTTTTTTACATTCTTCACTGAAGTTACGCAAAATCGTAAAACTGCATGTCATGCTCGCGAAAGCGGGCATCCACTATATAAAAATAAACGAAGAAATGGATTCCCACTTTCGTGGGAATGACAAATCGGGATCTTTTTTCTGTTATAGGTGTTTTTGCGTAACTTCAGTTCTTCATTGTTATCATTACAAAAATGGAATTTTCTTTTCAAGTATAAAATTAATGAGGTAATGATTTAAGTACTATTAAATTTTATTAAAAATACATAATTTTAGCTTAATTTTTTTTGATAATAGAAGGCGGTATTTATGTTTAATAACAAATTTTCCTTATTATCATTATTGTTCATTATACTGGTTTTAAACATTAATATATATTCACAGGACTACTTATCGCAAACTCATCGCGATGCTTTCCGACTTTCCCAACCCGGGATTATTTATGATGCCCGTTCATTAAGTATGGGAAATGCATATTCTATAATTGGAAATACCTACACAGCTACTTTAATGAATCCCGCAACACTAGGACTTGCAAAAAAAACTACATTTTCCGGTTCAATAAATTTAAATCTCTACTATAACGAAGTTAAATTCCTCAGCGACAGTTTAGATTCTCATAAAACAGAAACTACCATTAGCCAGTTTGGTGTTGTTTATCCCGTTCCGAAAGACAGCGTAGGTAAAAACTTAGTGTTTTCCCTTGGTTACAATAAATCGAATGACTTTAACAGGATTGTACAGTTTGAAGCTTTTAATGCAAGCAACAGTACAATAATAAATGATTTGACGGGAAATAATAGTGAAATTACAAGATCACTACAGTTAAGTTACCCTGTTGTGGATAGTGCTTCTGGCAATTTTCTTGGTGATGCAACGATTTTGAATGGAAATCTTAATCAAAAAGCATCTGTCTTAGATGAAGGTAGTATCAATCACTGGTCCTTTGGATTTGCATATGAATTTGCATCAAATGTTTTCTTTGGAGCAAGTGTAAACTACTCTGTTGGAAGTTACCTGAATAACCGTGAATATTTTGAAATAGATACGAAAGACATTTACGGCACCGATGTACGAACTTTGCAGGATAGTGCCTTAACAGCCGGTTTTAATGAATTTTACTTGAACGATGTAGTTGATTGGTCTTACAATGGCTGGGATGTTAGATTTGGATTCTTGTACAAATTTTTTGATTTTATCGGAATAGGAGGCTCTGTTAAAATTCCAACACAATATTCAATAATTGAAAAGCATCACTTTAATGGAACGAGTTCGTTTGCTACAGGATTAATAAATGAACTTGATATTCCTGTTATTGAAACAAAATACGGAGTAACCTCGCCATTTGAATTTACAGCAGGAGCAGCAGTTAACCTTTGGATTATTACAGCAACTGCCGAGGCAACTTACATTGACTATACACAGATGAAATTTTCAGGTGATATGGAAGTGCCTAAGAAAGCTGCACTTAATAAAGATATTCTTGAACGTTACACACAAATTGTAAACCTTAGAGCAGGTGCGGAATTTCGATTACCATGGACCGGATTAAGTGCAAGAGCGGGATTTATTTACAATATGTCTCCATTAAAAGACACACCGACCGATTATGATAAAAAGTACCTTACTGCGGGCTTGGGGATTAGCTCAGGTGAAGGTGATTTTGAAATGAACTTGGTCGGAATGCTTGGCTGGTGGGATATACCAAGTGAAGATTTTGGCGGCAATATTCCAACTATTTCTCAAAGCATTGTTGAAGCTAATATTCTTGTTTCATTTACTTTAAGATCTAATTGATAGCAAAAATTAATTGCGTATAAATTAAAAATTTTTTATTTAATCATATTCGATACCTATCGTCTCAAACCACATTTGGAGATTGTAAAGTTTATTACACTTTTCATTTGACTGATATATGAACATGGTATCCAGTAATAGGCAAAGAAAAATTAAAATTATTGATAAAATAATCAAGAAAAATCGGATAAAAAGCTAAAAGAGAGAAATCATAATTGGTATTATTAAGATT
>JADFPP010000116.1 GCA_022562275.1 Bacteroidota bacterium | reverse complement strand
TTAACATACTCTAATCATTTAAACAACCACCTTAACAAAAGTGTAAGTAAAATTGAGAATAGGGTTACTATAAAAAATCCAAATAATGCAATTATCATAATATTTTTTAGTGCCTTATCTGATGTTATACTTTCAATATCTAACTTTACACTCTTGATTATTTGTTTAATTTTGTTTTAACCTCATCTTTTATCCGCCTCATCAATTTTTTAGATTGTTTACTTTGGAAATCGAAGAGCATATAAATCATACATCCACCTAATCCCATTGTTGCAAAAGCAAGGGTAGCTGCAATCTTAGTTGATAGTGATGGAAGTATTGTAACATTGTGGATTATCATTGAGAAGGACATAAACAACATCCAGAGTATCATAATTAAATCTTTTGACATCTTGTTTTAACCCTCTACAATTCTTGAATATTCTATGCCATTCCATTTACCTTGTTCATTGTAACTAGCAGTAGTTATTAGATAAGGGGGGTCAGCATATACAAAAGTTGACTTTTCAATATTTTGAGCCTTAATATTTGAAAAATCTTTTGCTATAAATTCATAATTATTACTTTGAATTCTATCAATAAAATTGATAAGTTTTTCTCTCATCCTTGAATTAAAATCTCTCTTCCCAACAGGAAGATTAAATTCACCACTTTTATTAAATCTCATTTGATTATTGAAACCAAATACTATCAAAACATATAATACCATATCATGATAAAAGTTATCTTCCTGCCTACTATTATACTTATCTCTCAACAGCATATATTTTTCCTTGTTATATTTCAAATAGATATTGCCATATCAGCGTTGATTTATCTTCTGTTACCGTATCCCATTGCTCATAATTGAATCCATAACCGAATATTCGTAAACCCAGTTCCAGTAATATGAAAAATAAAATGGGTAAGCTAATCAGGATGATGTAAAAATAGAATGGTGTTCTTTTATTCTTCTTAGCGTTTAAAAATTTATTTACAATATCTTCCGAAACACCCAATTCTCCTGCCATTTTTTTTACAGAATATTTTCTATAATTTTTAACGATCCGTTTTTTTTGTTTGTTTGATAACTGCATCTTTTAACTATGCTTCCTTTAAGATCATTATTTGATACGGTTTAAACGATATATCAATTATTCCATTTATACTCTTAAATACTCTATCTTCAATTAGTTCTTTGAGAATATTTTCTCCTGGCAGTGATTTATTCAGATTTAGCTTGAATTCTGTAAATTTATTTTGATTATTTAAGATGATAAACATTTTATTATCACCGATGGTCCGTTCATATCCTAAAATTTTATTTTCATTATCAATTAAAAAAAAGTTAATATCACCTAACGCTAAAACGGGATTTTCATTCCTTATATAGATTAGTTTTTTATACCACTCAAAAAGTTTTTGATTAAAACTTACATCATCTTTAGGACGAAATTCTTTAAAAGGATGCGAAATTTCCGGCTCATAATTTAAATCTTGCCAAACCATTGGCTTGCGGTTGTCAGGGTCATCTCCTCCCCACATTCCTGCTTCATCGCCGTAATAAATCATGGGAGCTCCCGGCAAAGTCATTTGTATTCCGATAATTAAGCGTTGAATTAATAGCTCTACATTATTCGGTTTTCGTACGTTGTAATTAGAGTTTTGCCCTGGATTTGCTTCATGGTCGTACCAATTATCCGGATTAATTATTTGAGAGGGGAGACGATCGACATCATGACTGTCCATCAAGTTTTGCAGCACATAAACATTTTCTTTCGGATAATCGTCAATGTAAGCATGCAAGCTATCGACAAATTCCTTTACACTGATTTGATTCTTCACATCGATAACAAATTCTTTAACTGCATTAGCAAACCTATAGTTCATAACAGCATCGAAAGCATCTCCTTGTAGCCATGGTGCTGGATTTAGCATTTTGTTATTTTGCCAATCATGCCACCAAAGTTCACCAGTTAAATATGCGTCTGGATTGATCGATTTAACCCATATTCGAAATTCTTTCCAAAAATTTATATTAACCATTTCAGCAACATCAAGCCGCCATCCGTCTATACCATCCGACGGGTCTCCATCTTGGTTTGGGTCCATCCACCGCTTGACGATTTCATAAATATGTTTTTTACATCCTTCGACTAAACCGTTTTCATCTTCTCTTATTTCAGGAAGATCTTTTACCCCGTACCAGCCTTCATACTCGAATTCATTTTCCGGAGTCTCTGGATCATCCCACTTATTAATGGTGAACCAATCCTTATATAAAGACTTTTCCTGCTTTTCTAATACATCTTGAAAAGCCCAGAATGTATTTCCGACATGATTGAATACTCCATCAATAATTATTTTAATATTTCTACTGTGACACTCTTTTATTAAGTGCAAAAAGAGGGAATCGGCAGTAGTCCATTTCCACGTTGCAGGATCACCAGGATCTTCTTGCTGCCATATTTCTCTGTCTCTATTTGGATTTGGACCAAAATTATTATCGATATGATGATACATTGATGCATCATACTTATGCAATGATGGAGATTCAAACAGAGGATTTAAATAAATCGCATTTATCCCCATGTCCTTCAGATAGTCCAACTTATCTAAAATACCTTGTAAATCACCTCCGTAACGACGAAATCCTGCATTCCAATAGAAATCATATCCAGTCTCTTCTTCCCATGGCTGGAGTTTATACCAGTCAGAAGTCCAAGGGTGAATTTGCCAATTTGCTGGTCGAATATAGGGCCAAGCTCCCTTCATGTCATCTAAAGTAGGGTCATTCGTCTTATCACCGTTCCAAAATCTATCAGGAAATATTTGATACCAAATTGCTTTTTTTGCCCATTCCGGAACACTTTTTAGATTATCTTGAGGTACAATAAGATTGAAAAATCCCCAAATGATAGTAAAAATTAAAGAGAAGAAAATTAGTTTATGTATAGCAAGTTTATTAATTTTATTACCTCATCAGATTATAGCAGTAAGTTGACTGCGAAATATTTTCATTTATCCAGAATGAAAAATTATTTTTTTTGAAATGATAGTTTTACTAAATCTTATAATGAAATTACGTATTTATAAGACTTTATCCACCTTTAATGAGGGCGCTTATCAACTTGTCTAAATATTACCAAAGAATTTAAGGGGAATATTCATACATAAATTAGCTTATCAGAATATACTTTGATGATAGGTAATATCACATAATCAGTACCTTCATTTATTGTCCTTAAAAAGATTTTAAGAAAAATGAAAAATGCGATGGGGATTATTACCAATTTAAAATAAAACCAGTATAACGGAGGGCTGGTATTTTCCTTTTGTATTTTTCTCTGATTTATTTTCTTTTTCTTCATAAAAGCTTATATAGTTAAGATTTAAGTAAGAAATTAAATAAATTACAAATTCATAATTATTTTGAATTGATGTTATAATCAGAATTGGGAGCGGATACTCCTCAAATGCATTACATTAGATATAAAACAAGATTTAACCGCAATAAGAATTAAATAGCATTTTAAATGTATATACTTGGAATATCAGCATTTTATCACGATAGTGCCGCTTGCCTTGTTAAAGACGGAGATATTATTGCTGCTGCACAGGAAGAACGTTTTACAAGAAAGAAACACGATTTCAGGTTTCCAATAAATGCAATAAATTTTTGTATGGATTTTGCCCGAATTGGATCGGATGATCTTGAAATAGTTGCTTTCTATGATAAACCATTTCTGAAGTTCGAAAGGATACTTGAGACATATCTTACTTATGCCCCGATTGGAATAAAATCTTTTTTGAAAGCTATGCCGCTTTGGATAAAAGAAAAAATATGGATGAAAGAACTTATTAAAAACGAGTTGGATTACAAAGGCAAAATAATTTTTCCCGAACATCACGAATCTCATGCAGCATCAGCATTTTATCCATCACCGTATAATGAAGCGGCAATACTTACTATGGACGGAGTTGGTGAGTGGACAACAACAAGTTATGGTGCTGGTAATGGAAATAAGATTGAGATCCGGGCAGATATAAAATTTCCGCATTCTTTGGGATTGCTTTACTCTGCATTTACATATTACACTGGCTTTAAGGTTAACTCAGGCGAATATAAAGTTATGGGTCTTGCACCTTACGGAGAGCCAAAATATAAGCAGCTAATTTACGATCATTTAATTGATGTAAAAGAAGACGGCTCTTTTAAAATGAATATGGAATATTTTAACTACTGTGCCGGCTTAACGATGACAAGCAAAAAGTTTGATAAATTATTTGGTGGACCACCGAGAAAGCCTGAAAGTAAATTAGCACAAAAGGAAATGGACCTTGCACGTTCATTACAGGATGTTACTGAAGAAATTGTGTTGAAAATGGGTAATCATGTTCATAAAGAAACCGGTTTGAAAAATTTAACTTTAGCTGGGGGAGTAGCACTTAATTGTGTAGCGAATGGAAGATTGCTCAAGGAAGGACCATTTGAAAATATATGGATTCAGCCGGCAGCAGGTGACGCAGGAGGTGCCCTTGGAGCAGCACTTACGGCATGGTACGGCTATCTCGGAAATGAAAGAACTGCAAACGAAGATAGTGATTCACAAAATGGTTCATATCTTGGTCCCGAATATTCTAACGAACAAATAATTTCATTTGTTGAAGGTGAAAATTATAAAGCACAAAAGTTAGATGATGATAATCTTACAAAAAGAGTTTCAGAATTGATTGCCAATGAAAAAATTATCGGCTGGTTCCAGGGTAGAATGGAATTCGGTCCCCGAGCATTAGGTAACCGCTCAATAATTGGTGATGCCCGTTCTTCTAAAATGCAATCAACTATGAACCTGAAAATCAAATTCCGTGAAAGCTTCAGACCTTTTGCTCCATCAGTTTTAAGAGAGAAAGTTTCAGAATATTTTGATGCCGATATCGATAGCCCATACATGCTGCTTGTTGCAAATGTTAAAGAGGAAAGACGAAAGAATATGAGCGATGCCGAAAAACAATTGTTCGGAATTGATAAACTATATGTGCAACGCTCAGATATTCCTGCTATAACTCATGTTGATTATTCGGCGCGGCTGCAAACCGTGCACAGCGATACTAATCCTTTGTATCATAAACTCATTAAAAAATTTGAGGAAAATTCAGGATGTGGTGTAATTATTAATACTTCTTTTAATGTTAGAGGCGAACCGATTGTTTGCACACCGCAGGATGCTTACCGCTGCTTTATGCGCACCGATATGGATTACCTTGTAATAGGTAATTATTTGTTCGATAAAAAAGAACAGCAGCCGTTAGAAAGAGACACAAACTGGAAAAAGGAATTCGAACCCGATTAAAAATTATGTTAAAAGAAGAAATTAAAAATATAAAAGAAGATAAAACTACTTTACGTAAATTTGGACTAACTGTTGGTACCGTCCTTTTTCTTATTGGTATTGTGTTATACTTAACAGGCAAATCATCTTCCGTTGTTTTTGGAGGAGTTGGTATTTTGCTAATACTGTTTGGATTAATTCTTCCCAATATATTAAAACCGTTAAATAATATTTGGATGATACTTGCACTTATTATGGGATGGTTTATGAGTCGTGTAATTTTAGCTATCCTGTTTTACCTTGTTTTAACACCAATAGGAATAACGGCAAAAATATTTGGAAAGAAATTCTTAAATTTGAAGATAGATAAAGAAGTAAAATCATACTGGAAAAAAAGAGAAAAAACAGTTAACGAAAAAATAGATTATGAAAGACAATTTTAACAAAGGAAATTATGAGTAAACTTTCTATAATTTCAGAACTGTGGGATTTTCTAAAAGTAAGAAAAAAATGGTGGCTTGCACCAATATTAATTTTCTTAATTCTCCTCGGTGGATTAATAATTCTAACACAGGGCTCTGCGTTAGCTCCTTTTATTTACGCGATTTTTTAATGCGGGTTATTTTCAGAAGAAAAAAAATCAGAATAGAAAAGAAAATTCTTTTATCTCTAATAATTTTTATTTTCTTCTGCTCTCCTGTCTACTTCCCCCAAGAGTTTGTGGTAAATAAAATTGAACCTCCAAATTGGTGGGCAGGTATGAAGTGGAATACAGTTCAATTAATGGTATATGGAAAAAATCTGAACGACGTATCCGTTACTTCCACTTACCCGCGAGTTGAAGTAAATTCAGTTAATAATGCAGAAAGCCCGAATTACCTTTTTGTTGATATTGAAATTCCTGCTGACATGCCAGCCGGCGAGTACGAAATTGTGTTCCGAAAAGGGGATAATATTTTTAAATATAATTTTCCAATATTAAATCGTGAATTAAAACCGGAAGATCACAATGGATTTTCGAACGAGGATGTAATTTACCTGATTTTTGCCGATAGGTTTTGTGATGGTAATCCAGATAACAATACAATTGGTGATTCGCTCGATGAGTTTACCTCGACCGACCTTGATGGAAGACAGGGCGGAGATATTGAAGGTATCATTTCAAAGCTTGATTATTTAAAGGATCTTGGTATTACTGCTCTTTGGATAACTCCATTGCTTGAGAATAATATGTGGATGAGCTATCACGGCTACGCTACAACAAATCTTTACAAAATTGATCCACGTTTTGGTTCCAATCAATTATATAAGCAGCTTGTTTCGGAAGCCCATCAAACAGGATTGAAAATTATTCTCGATCATGTGAGCAACCACATTGGCGGAAATCATACATGGATGAATGACTTACCTTTTGGCGATTGGATAAACGGAACTGTTGAAAATCATCTCCCTGCACATCACGATAAAATGGCTTTTCTCGATATTCATGGCGTTAATATTATAGCAGAGTTTACGCAGGAGGGCTGGTTCGAAAATTACATGCCCGATCTTAATCAACGTAATCCGTTCTTAAAAAAATATCTCATCCAAAACACACTTTGGTGGATTGAATTTACAGGGATTGACGGTATCCGTGAAGATACCTATCCTTATTGTGATCAGAAATATTTATCGGAATGGGCGGAAGCGATATTAATTGAATATCCAAATTTCAATATTGTTGGCGAAATCTGGAAAGGTGTCCCATCTGTTATTTCAGGATATCAACATAATTCACCTGTGCGTAAAGTTGGTTTCGATTCAAATCTCCCCACAGTTACAGATTTTGCTTTATCGGATGCACTTAGAAATTATTTAAGCGGAGAGAAAAGTGTTTACGGTATATACGAAGCACTTGTGCAGGACATAGTTTATGATAATCCAAACAACCTGCTTGTTTTTTTTGATAACCACGATATTGAACGTGCTATGTTTGTTGCAAAGGGAGATATTCAGAAGTTTAAAATTGCACTAAATCTCGTATTGTTTACAAGAGGAATTCCAGCATTATTTTACGGAACGGAAATCGGGATTAAAAGCGGAAGCAAACATGGTGAGTTGCGAAAGTCTTTTCCCGGCGGCTTTGCTGGTGATGAACGAGACGCTTTTACAAGTGATGGCAGAACCGAACGGGAGAACTACATTTTTGATTATGTGAATCAGCTTTTAAAATTAAGAAAAGAATATCCTGCACTTGCTAAGGGAAAACTTACACAGATTTATACCGGTGGAGATTTGCATATTCTTCTTAAAGAATATGAAGATGAAGATGAAGTTATGATGATACTTA
>JADFPP010000004.1 GCA_022562275.1 Bacteroidota bacterium | reverse complement strand
ACAAAAAAATCAAAAAAGTTACAAATATGACAAAAGATAAAACAAAACCTACATGAGACCCACCCCTCTTCTTTTTCATTATTTAAATAATGAAAAAAGGTTTTTATAATTTACATAAAATCAGGCAGCAAAAAATAAATTTACTCCAGAAGATACTAAAAATGAAACCATCATTAAGATAAAAGAATGCTTTATTCCACTTTTTAAATTTTTTTCAGAAAGTTTACCAATGGTTAAACCACTAAACAATCCTTGAACTAAAAGCAAATATAAAAATGCGTTTGTTGCAACAACTTGGTTTGTACCTTGACCAACATCATTTTCAGTGATTTCTGCACTAATCCCCCCAATATTTCCACCACCACCAATATCCCCTATTCCTGAAATTATTGGGATTATTTTAAGCTGTAAAACTAAGACTATTACTAAAAATACAAAAAATATAATATATCCTTGAACAACTAAATTAGATATTAATGCTTTTCTTTCTTTTTTTAGTTTGTCGGAGGTATTCACCGCGTTTGCGACAGAATCCAGTATCTCTCCAATATCTCCACCTGATTTCTCAGCTTGTCCAATTAATGTTATTGCTCTAGAAACAGTTCTGTTATTAATGTCTTTTGAGAAAATGTTTAATGCAGAAGATAACGGAATACCCAGATAAATTTGATTTGCAAGCTTTTTTACGTTTTCACTCAGAACTCCATAAGGTCTGTCTTTAACATTGATTATGCTTTTGCTGATGGGTGTGCCTGTTTTTACACTTTCTGCAAGATTCCTTGAAAATTCTAGAAACATTTGCTCTTTTTCTCTTTCTTCTTCTGTTTCCCTGATTATTGAGATTACAAAAGGAATAACTGAAATTATAATGCCAATTCCTACCATAAAATAAATGAATTTTATGTCCGCTAAAAAGTAAGATAATATAATTGTCAATAGCCCTAAACCCATGCCTATCCAGTGAAATTTATTTATTTTCATTTTAATCTTTTGATTGCTTTAAATGTAAAAATGTCAGGAAAATAATATTTATCACAACCACGCCTTAAATCATTATTAAAGTTATTGTAGTTATGCCTATAGAAATCCCAAGTCCACTTACTTGAATCATGATAATTAAAAGCATGAAAATCATTGGTGCTGCAATAACAACGCTAATATAAATGTCCATAAATGTTTCTGCAGCTCTTGTTTCTTTTTCCTGATCAATTCTATATTCAAAAAGCAAGTTTTTTGATCTCTCTTCAAAAAACTTTGATAATTCTCCTCCTGAATTTATTGTGGTTGCAAGCCCATTAAATAAATTGGCAAGCTTTTTACTTGGACTTGTATATGCATTGTCTCTTAACACACTAATTAAATTCTTTCCTAGAATATTAATTCCATTAAGCACTTCTATAAATTCCTTTCTAAGTGTAGGATATTCTTTTGTTAAGATAATTATGCTAAATATTTTTGTAGGGTCAACTAAAGATCCGGAAATGGCTGCCATGTTAATTGTTGCAAATGGAAGCTCTTGATCAATGCTTCTTTCAAGCGATTCTTTTTCTAAAGTGGGATAAAAATACATAAATGCAAAAGTTCCAATGGGAAATGCAAATAAAATCCAAAAAGTTTTCATAAATCTATTTAATATGCTCTCAGCAATAAAGGTTATGAACGGGGAGCTTATACATATATTAAAAAATAAAAAAAACAGAAGAGGCAGTTTTACTAACTTCTAAGCTATCGAAGCCTTCAACTTTTTCTATGATGGATATTCTTAAACTTTCATCAAATCTTGCTGAGTATAAACCACGGTAATAAAAAGCTCTCAAAATGTCTGAGAAAGTCATATCAGTTTTAACGTTGCGAGAAATTATTTTTCCGGCAAGTTTAAAATCATCGTCTAGCACAATTGCTAATGATGAAGGAATACGTGTTGTAATTTCCTCACTGTATTTTTTTATCATCGATTTGGAAAATCGATTAAGAGCATTGGATGCTTCAAAATATTTTCGCATGAATTTTGTTAAATCATTTTCTTTATACCCAAATATTTCTGCTATTCTTATCTGAGATTTGAATTCAAACCAATCAGTTTTTGTGTTGGAAGTTAAATGCAAAAGATTTCTAATTGAAAGGATAAGTTTATAGCTGTCTAAAAGTTTTTTGCATTCTTCTTTGGATGTAATATTATCATTTATCAGAGTATTGATAAATTCCTCTGCCTGGGTTGTTTCATTTTGTTTGTTAAGTAAGGTATTGTTTTTGAAGATGTACATCCATTCAACTGCTTGAAAATCGCGTAAGCCCCCTGCAGATAATTTAACATTTGGTTCCAAAACCTTTGGGGAATCTCCATATTTATCGTACCGCAGTTTAATATCTTCGAACAATGCATTCAGAAGTTTGGCTTTAATTTTATCGGTAAGTGAATTTAGTAATGTTTTATTCCAATTCTTATATACTGTGTTTGATCCCAGGAGGTAACGTGTTTCAAAAAATTGTGTGAAGCTGTGGAGATCTGTGAGTAAGTATTTATCAATATCGGAAAAGTCTCTTACTGTGTGAGAAGGTTCAATTCCACTATCCCAAAAAGATTTTACAAGTTCAGATATATCATTTTCGTTTTCATCAATAGAGTCTGCTATAAAAATAAGATCAATATCTGAGAAAGGTGATAACTCTCTTCTGCTAAAACTACCGGAAGATGCCAGCACAAAATTATATTTCTTAGTACCGGCAATTGTACGGATTAACTCTTCAACAAGTAAACTGTATTCAACACTAATCTTAAAAGAATCCATCTGTTTCAACTCCTGGTTAAACAGCTGGTCTTTTCGCTTGTTAAAATCTTTCGCTATAGTTTTAAAATCATTCATTATCACTAATCAACCCAAGAAAGGCGATTTATTTCACTAGTTCAAAATTTCCATATCCCGGTAATCTTCCTTTTCATATTCCGCTTCAATAACTGATGATATACCGCCCCGAACATTAAACTCTGAGGTGATTAACATATATCTTGGTTTGCAAACCGAAACAAGATCATCAAGAATTTCATTTGTAACACTCTCAAAAAATATACCGTCATTTCTGAATGAATTTAAATAATGTTTTAATGATTTTAATTCGATGCAAAGCTTATCAGGAATGTATTCAATAATTATTGTTGCAAAATCCGGCTGCCCGGTTTTAGGGCAGAGAGATGTGAATTCGGGAGCAGTGTGAATAATATTATAATCTCTGCCGGGGTATTCATTTTCGAAGGTTTCGAGCAATTTAATTTTGTCTTCCATTTTTATCTCTCATAATTTGAAGTTTATTTCTGAATTGTCATTCTGAGGAGCCTTTGGCCTTGTCGCCTGACGATAATGCGAATTCGAAGGGCGACGAATAATCTTTTATTATAATTATTCGAGATTCCTCATATGCCAATACATTATCAGAATAACATACAATTATTTACTAACCAAATAACCCGGTTTAAATCTATAGGGTATCGGGTCTTCAATTTCTGCCTGCTGAAAACCTCTTAATCTAAACGCACAACTGTCACAAACTCCGCAGGCACTATCTTCGTTTTGATAACAAGACCAGGTAAGCCCAAGTGGTGCTTTCAGTTCGACTCCTTTTTTTACAATTTCTGCTTTTGATAAATTAATTATAGGTGTAACAATTTTTATTGATGTCTCAGGTTTAGTTCCAAAATCAATAATATTTTGAAATGCCTCAAAAAAATCCGGTCTACAATCAGGGTAACCGGATGAATCTTCAAACACAGCGCCTATAAATACAGCTTTGGCAGCCAGTACTTCTGCCCAGCTAACACAAGCAGAAAGTATATTTGCATTCCTGAACGGTACATACGATGTTGGTATCTCTTTACTTGTCAAATCAGCTTGCGAGATTTCAATGTTTTTATCAGTTAAAGATGAACCGCCGATTTTTGCCAGGTGAGTATAATCAACAACGAGTCTTTTTTCTACGTTATAAAAATCCGCAATATCATTAAATGATTTTAATTCACGAGCTTCTGTTTTTTGCCCGTAATTTATATGGGCAAAAGCTGGTTCATAATCTTTTTTTGCAATTGCGGCTGTTACGCAGCTATCCAATCCTCCGCTAACGGCAATTACTGCAATATATTTTTTAGTATTATTCACTTAGACATCAATAATAAAAATTTACTTGGCAAAATAGTTATTTTGAGGGAAAGAGGGAATGAATTAAATTTGATTTTTACTGAAAAGAGTAATTACCTGTAATGTGATTTACTTATTAAGTGAATATCAAATTGATGGATGTTTTGAACCGAAGGATACACCTTGAAGATGAAAATATAGAATAATGATCTGACTGCTTTTTAAAACCTTTAATGCATATGTTTTACCGTCGTTATCGCAAAACTCAACTATAAACTCATCGGGGGATAATTCTTCAACGATTGTTCCTACCTGTCCCTTTACTAAACCATCTTTTCGTAAATTTGTTTCGAGAGCAACAACGTCTAATAATCTGAATTTTGTAATCATATTAGCAAAATAGTTATTTTGAAGGAAAGAGGGAAAATGCTGTGTATGAATATTAATGTCGGTGAACCATAGCACGGTGAACAGCAAGTTTAAAAATATTAATGCCGCGAATTTGCGGCCAATTCTCTTATAAAAATAACAACGATTTATTTAGTAATACTATATAGCAACGCGTCTCTACTTTTTAATTGCTAAAATTATTACTCCAATAACCAAACTAACAACCGCAGACAGTAAGAACGGAATTGTTGAACCAAACTCATCCCATAAAAATCCTGCTGTAAATGAACCTAACATAATTGCAAAACCTGAGAGCATTGTTAGCAAACCAATTGCAGTGCCGCGCCTTTCATCAGGAACCATATCTGAAACCCATGCTTTTGAAATTCCTTCCGTTGCTGCAGAGTAAAGTCCGTAAAGTGCAAAGAGTATCCATATAAAAAATGTGTAGGGAATAAAAGCAAATCCGAAATAGACCAAAGAAAACACTAACAATCCTCCGCCGTAGATTATATTTTTACCGAATTTATCCGATAACTTTCCAAACGGATAGGAAGCACCTGCATAAATAAGATTATAAAAAACATAACCAAGTATGGCTAAAATATTTGAGTCGGAAACGTCTCTTGATTTAAGAATTAAGAAAACATCGCTGCTGTTTACAAAGGAAAAGATAGTAATAAGCAGCAGTAAAGTTTTATATTGTTTCGGTGCTGAACGCCAAAATTCAGCATAACTTCCTTTTGCTCTTTTTGAAGATGGGAATTTTCTATCTTTTACTAAAAGAGTGAAGAAAACTGCAAATGCGGAGGGAACAATAGCAGCAAGAAAAATCAATTGGAAGTTACCCGGGAAAAGATAAAGCAGCAAAATTGCAGCAAGAGGTCCTATCACAGCACCTAAAGTATCCATCCCTCTATGGAAGCCGAAAATCGCACCGCTGTTATTATTATCGGAGTAGCTTCCAAGCAGCGCATCTCGGGGGGCGGTACGTATTCCTTTTCCCGCACGATCGGATGTCCGTGAGATTACTACTGTAGAAATTGCAGGGAATATTCCCGGTAAGGGTTTAGCAAGTGCTGATAATCCATAACCCAATACAATAAAGATTGACCTTCTTCCAACCTTATCAGAAAGATTACCAAAATATCCCTTGAGAAAAGCAGAAGTTACCTCAGCAATCCCTTCTATTATTCCAACAACCGCCATTGATGAACCAAGCACAACAGTTAGAAAAATAGGTGTCACGGGATACAGCATCTCGCTTGCCATATCGGTAAAGAGACTAACTAAACCAAGTATCACAACCTGGCGGGGAATCCTTTTTTTCCTCATTCTAAAAACTTTTATTGAAGATTAAAATCAAAACTAAAATTTTTTATCATTAACCCAAAAGTTAATTTATTGAAGCAGAATTATTGTATTAGTAATTTGAATTTGAGAATTTTAAAATCTAGTAGTAGAGGATACAATGAGAAAAAAAATAATTGCCGGTAACTGGAAAATGAATAATGATCTTAACGAATCACAAAGTTTGGTATCTGGAATAATAAGTGGATTGGGCAGTGATGATAAATGTGAAGTTATTGTTTGTCCTCCCTTTACATCTTTAAACGAAGTCCATTCGTTGGTTAAAGATTCTCCTGTAAAACTCGGTGCACAAAATATGTTTTTTGAAGAAAGTGGAGCTTATACCGGCGAGATCTCTGCAAGTATGTTAAAATCAGTTGGATGTGAATATGTAATACTTGGGCACTCTGAAAGAAGAACGATCTTTGGTGAATCGGATGAATGGATAAATAAAAAAATAAAGAAAGCAATTGAAAGCGGGTTAAAAGTTATTTTCTGTGTTGGGGAAACTCTTGCCCAAAGAGAGGAAGGAGAAACAGATGCTGTAGTAAAAAATCAGATCATTAATGGTTTGCAGAATGTTACTTCAGAAAATTTAAAAACTATAACTATTGCATACGAACCGATTTGGGCAATAGGAACCGGAAAAACTGCTTCACCTGCACAAGCACAAGAAGTTCATGCATTTATCAGAAATCTTATTGAAGAAATCTATTCAAAAGAATCTGCAGAGAATCTGATTATTCAATACGGGGGAAGTGTAAAACCTGACAACGCAGCCAGCTTGTTATCTCAACCGGATATTGATGGTGCGCTTGTAGGAGGTGCTTGTCTTAAACCGGCTTCGTTTTTAAGTATAATTGCTTCAGCATAACGCAATTCTTTACCAGGTTGGAATTAGTGTTGCTGGCTTTAAACTTCTCTGTTTTGTGCTATTTACGTTGATTTCCCTCCGTTTCGTTAGTATATTTCTAATTTTTTAGAAAATACTAAGGATACTCTTCACGGATGCAGTTTTACAGATATAATTTCCGGCTATTAATAATATTTCTCTCCATCTTTTTTAGCGGATTCGCATCATCACAAGTAATTTTTAGAGAGCTTCCCAATTATCAACCTAACTTAAGTGATCATTCCTTTTTTGATATTACTCAAACACGGGATATTATTTTATTAAATGGTAAATGGAAAATTTATCAAGCTGATGACGAAGATGAGAACAAAGTTACTATTAATGTTCCATCAATTTTTGAGGGAAGTGGTGAGTTTATATTTGAGAAAGAATTTAGTTTGAGCGATGATGATCTTAGGTCGAGTACGTTTAACTTAGTATTTCTAGGGTTAAACTATCGTGCTGATATATCCATTAATAACTTTATTATTTACAGGCATCCCGGCGGCGAATTTCCGTTTACTATTGAGCTTTCAAGGGATATTTTAAGAAGTGATTCGGTTAATATCCTTTTAGTGAATTTATATTATCAATTGGATTCTAAAAATACCTTTCCTCTTAAGCAAAGGTTTCTGTTTCCAAAAAATTTCGGTGGAATAATTCATGATGTTTACATACACAAATCTCCGTTGACACATATTTCTGATTTGGATATTACTAGTAAGATTAGTCCGGAGAAAAATGAAGCATCGTTAAATTTTAAATCTATTGTAAAAAATAATGAAGTTCTGGTTAATAATATATTGCCTGATGATGTTCCTGAGCTTACATTGAAAACCTTTGTTGTATCACCGGATACTGGCATTACATTCGAAACAAAAGAGTATTCATTCGAATTGGGTAGAAACAAAGAACTAGAGATAAATCAAAGTATCACAATAAAAAAACCCAGATTATGGTCGCGTGAGGAACCAAAGTCATACAAAGTACGTCTTGAATTATGGCGCGGAGATTTACTGATTGATATTATGAATAGAACAATTGCATTATATAAATTTGAGGTTTCAGATAAAGCACTTACATTCAATGGAAAGGATTTTAAAATAAATGGAGTTACATACATACCGGGATATCAATCTTATGGAAACCTGGTCAATTATGAGCAGTATGAAGACGATATAAAATTAATTAGAGCTGCCGGATTTAATGCCGTTAGGATTGCTAAATCGGTGCCGCATCCCTATATATTACATCTGTGTGAAAAATACGGATTGCTTGCATTTATAGAATTACCTGTTGGAATGATACCTGAAAAGATAAGTCGGGATAAAAATTTTGTCGTTAGATACAGGTATTTTCTCTCAAGCTATTTTCATGCATATAAAAAATATTCTGCAGTTGTTGCCGTAGGTTTTGGCACTTCGTTTTTAACTTCCATTGATTCACATCGATCACTTCTAATAAATTTGGGTGGATTAGTTAAGGATAATACAGATTGGATTACTTATGCTTCATTTGGAAATCTAAATATAGAGGCGCTTGAGAATATAGATATGTATGGATTGGAAATGTTTAATGAATTACCGGAAGATCGGTCAGATGAATTAGTATACTTGCAAAACGAATTGGGTAATGGCAGGGTGTTCATTTCCGAAGCAACCTATACTGTAAATAGAGGACATACCGACGGTTATGTTAATAAATATTCATATGAAGCACAGGCAAAGTATTTTTCGGATATAATAGATTACTCGCGCAATAATCCATTATACGGTTATTTTATTAACAGCATCATGGATATAAGAGGAGATTATTCGTCACTATTATCCGGTTACAATAGTGAAAATATTTATAACATTGGTCTTGTTGGTGAAAACAGAAAAAAAAATCATTTGAGCTATAACGTTGTATCATCAAAACTGAACAATACAGAGAGAGTAACAATTCCTATCGGCAGCATAAAGGATGATGCGCCCATGGTATTTATACTTTTTGGTTTGGCGCTGGCTTTGTTAATGGGTATACTTGTTAATTCCGGCAGAAAATTCAGGGAGGACGCATCCAGAGCACTTCTCAGACCATATAATTTTTATGCAGATGTCAGGGATCAAAGAATAATGTCTGCATTTCACACAACATTTCTGGCTATTATTATTATTATTGTAAACGCCTTAATCATTGGCAACTTACTTTTTTATTTTAAAACAAATATAGTTTTTGAAAAAATATTACTTTCTTTTGGGTCTCCACTGCTTCTCGAGGTGGTAAACTATCTTTCATGGCATCCATTTAAAGCAATCGAATGGATATCGATCAGTGGGTTATTTATTCTTCTTCTTGTTTCGTTTCTTATCAGAATGGCTTCGTTATTTATAAGAACACGCGTTTATTTATCAAGTATTTATTTCACAGTAATTTGGGCGTTACTGCCCATGGTGTTTTTGATTCCTCTTGGGATTGTGCTTTATAGAATATTGGCAGCGGATATTTTGAACGTGTATATTTATATTACTTTGATTGTTTTTGGTGTATGGATATTATATCGACTGCTAAAGGGAGTTTATGTTATCTTTGATGCAAGCCCGGGGAGCGTATATTTCTATAGCATCATTTTTCTTTTACTTTTGAGTGGAAGTATTTTAATTTATTTTGAAGTTAACAACTCCGCAATTCAATATATTCTATTCATATTTAAACAATATGGTATTTTACTTTAAGGTATTATTTGTATTTATCTTCAGTAGAAATATTTGGTTTTAAGTCTTTTGCTCAAAGGACGCATATAAAATTCAACGAAGGTATTACCGCAATTGTAGGACCAAATGGTTGTGGTAAAACAAATATCGTAGATGCAATCAGGTGGTGTCTTGGTGAACAAAGGAGCGGAACACTGCGCAGTGATAAAATGGAAAATGTTATTTTCAACGGCACTGCAACAAAAAAACCAATGGGAATGGCTGAGGTATCACTAAGTATTCAAAACATAAGCGGAAAACTACCAACTGAATTTTCTGATATTACAATTACCCGCCGCATTTTCAGATCAGGGGAAAGCGAATATCTTCTGAATAAAAATATCTGCCGGTTAAAAGATATTACCAACCTTTTTATGGATACTGGAATTGGGGCAAATGCGTATTCGGTTATTGAGCTTAAGATGGTTGAAACTATTTTAAGTAATAAAGCCGATGAGCGAAGAATAATGTTTGAAGAAGCTGCAGGTGTAAATAAATATAAACACAGAAGAAGACTTGCACTTAAAAAATTAGAGGAAGTAAATAGTGATTTAACAAGAGTTAATGATATTGTTTCGGAAGTGTCCCGAAAAGTAAATTCGTTGGAAAGGCAGGCAAGGAAGGCAGATAAATATAACGAAATATCAACAACATTAAGAGAAATTGAACTGGATTTTACAGCAAGGGAACTGGCATATTTTTCACAACAAATGAGTGATTTGAAAGCCGGAAAGGAAATAAATATTGAAATAAAAATAGAATCAGATAGTGAAATAGTAAATATATCAGATCAGCTGCATGGGTTAAAGCAATCTCTGGTGGATCTTGAAAAAACTTTGAATGAAAAACGACAGGAAATTTCAGTTCGCACAGAGAAAATATATAATCTGCAAAATATTATATCTGTTGCTGAAGAACGAAATAATTTAATTAAAAATAATGTTGAAAAGTATAAACAAGAATTAGAGGATTCAATAACTCATCTTGATCATACCGTAGAAGTGCTAAATGAATGTAAGGAAAAATTGGATAATGTTACAATAGAAATAGAAAACAATAATATTAAGACGAATGAGATTACATCTAAACTAGAGGAACTCAAAATTCAATTAGAAGAAAAACGGAGATATTTGAAATCTAAGTCTGATGGAATGAATGAAAAACTGAAAGAAATTACAAATAAAGAAAACGAACTAGACAACAAGCAAAAAACACTTGAAGAACGAAGCAGTAGAATAATCAAGTTAAATGAAAAAATCTTAAACCTAACAAATATTGTTGCAAAATCAGTTGGATATATCGAAGAATTAAATGCTGAAAAAGAAACAGCCATTGGCAATCTTAATGAAGCTGAGGAATATTATATACAAAAACAAGATGAAAAAGAGAAGTTCGTTTCTAAACTTGATGAATTAAAAGCGGAAGAGCTTAAACTAAAAGGTATGATTAACGGGATTAAGGATAAAATAATTTTTCTCAGGAATCTTGTTGAAAACCTTGAGGGATTTTCAAAGGGTACGAAAACCTTGATGGAAAACTCTGATTGGTCTACAAACGATACTGCATTATTAGCAAATGTAGGTCAGTCTACTTCAAAATTCCGATCTGCATTTGATGCAGCATTGAAAAATAATTTGAATAGTATATTAATTGAATCATTGAATGATTTGAAGAGTGGAATTGAATATTTAAGAAATAACGAAATTGGAAAAGCCTCTTTTTACCTGCTTAGAAATAATTCATCTGCCAAAATCGGATTGATTAGCAAACTTCATGCCTGGAAGAGAAAAAGAATTACGAAAAAATTGCTTACTGAAAATGGAGTCTTAGGGTTTGCATCGGAATATGTAGAAGCTGACTCAAAGTGGCAGCCATATTTTAATAAATTATTAAATAATGTTACAATTGTTGATAACATTGATACAGCATTACAGCTATCCGAAAAATATTATGATTTTAAGTTTGCAACTTTAGATGGTGATTACCTGGATAACATTGGGGTTGTTGAAGGCGGGTCTGCATCGAGAATTGATGAATCAATATTCGGTAGAAAGCAATTATTAGATGATCTTGTAAAAGAAATTCCTTTAAAAGAAGCAGAACTTACAGAGCTTAAAAGAAATATTGAAGAAGTTGAAATAAAAATTAGAAATGTTGATTTGAAAGAACTTTCTTCAAAAAGCAGGATGCTGGTAAATGATCTTGCAACCATCGAAAAACAAATTGCCCAGTTTGAGTTTGAAAAGAAAAAAGCATACGATGAAATAGAAAACACTCATCAGGAAATTAAGGATATTGCTTCTGAGGCAAATGAAGTTGATAATCAAAGAATTATTATATCAGAAGAGCATGAAATACTTTTAATAGAAAAACAAACCGCCGATAGTGAATTAACAGAATTGGAAAATATATTTAAAGAATTTGAACAAAACTATAATTCACAAGTCGAGCATTTTAACAATGAAAAACTTCAGCTAGAAAGACTGCATGGTGAGAAACGAAATCTTCACAACAATATTGAGCAAGCTGATAAATCTATTGAAAGGATAAAAAACACAATTGAAAAACGAAATACGGATATAAAAACATCTAATGGAGAAATATTTTACATCAACCGTGATATTGAACAGAATAAATTAGAGCTTACAGATTATGTGAAAGTAAAAGAGACCATTCAGACTGAAGAGAGCGAAATAAAAGAGAAACACAATAGTTTAAGATTGCAGATAGATGAACTTGAATTAGAACAGAGTAAAATTAGAAACAAGCGCGATCTTATTACTGAAGAACTTCATGAATCTGAAATGAAACTAAGTGAACTTAGACTAAAATCCGATAATATTGTTGAGCATATTCAGGAAACTTATTCACTAACTCTTGAGCATAAACAATTTGACGATCTTGATAATTATAATTTTGAAGAAAGAAGCAATGAGATCCATGAATTAAAAGAAAAGGTAAAAAATCTTGGTCCAATTAATCTTCTTGCATATTCAGAATATGAAGAAGTAAAACAAAGGCTCGATTTCCTCTCGGGGCAGAGAGACGATTTACTGCAGTCTGAAAAAGATATTTTTAATACAATTGAAGAAATCAACAATACTGCCCAGGAAAAATTTTTAGATACTTTTGAGAAAATACGAGGTCATTTTATAAATATATTTCGCGGGTTATTTAGTCCCGGTGATGAAGCTGATCTTCGGCTCGAAAATAGTTCGGATCCTTTAGAAGGAATAATAGAGATCATTGCAAAGCCTAAAGGAAAACGTCCGACTTCAATAGACCTTCTGTCGGGTGGAGAAAAAACTCTTACTGCTATTGCACTGCTGTTTGCTATTTATCTTGTTAAGCCAAGTCCGTTTTGTATCTTGGATGAGATCGATGCACCGCTTGATGATGCAAATATTGACAGATTCTCAAAAATAATTAATGACTTCAGCGCCAACACACAATTTATCATTGTTACTCATAATAAGCGAACAATGGAAATTGCCCGGACAATGTATGGTGTTACAATGCAGGAAGAGGGAATTTCCAAACTTGTAAGCGTTGTGTTCAACGAGGATTTTGATTTTGCGCCTCAAGTTTAATTTGATTCTTTAGATTGGTACCCCATGATAAATTTCTTGAAAGATAATTACACCTTGGTATTATTCTTATTTCTAATTGAATCAAACACGCCCTGAGAGTGAAAGATTAAGTTGATAATAAAAAAATGGTAATTCTTGAGAAGTGAGGGAAAGAGTTTTTAAAATATTTATGGATTTCGATGGCACAATTTCACAACAGGATGTTGGCGAAGCAATATTCAGAACATTTGCAGAAGAAGAGAAAGTAAATAAAATAATTGTTGATCTGTTAAATGATAGAATCTCATCTCGGGATTGCTGGATTAAACTTTGTGATGTAGTAGCGGAAATTAATAAAACCGAGCTGGACAAGTTTATAGATAAATTTCCACTGGATGAGACTTTTATAAGCTTCATAAATTATTGTGCTGATGAACAAAATGATATATATGTATTGAGTGACG
Organism: Bacteroidota bacterium; assembly: GCA_022562275.1. GTDB lineage: Bacteria > Bacteroidota > Ignavibacteria > Ignavibacteriales > Ignavibacteriaceae > BMS3ABIN03. Next base: position 65,776 of record JADFPP010000004.1, on the reverse strand, counting down.
GATTTGATTATTATATAAACAGGATTTTTGAGAAAAATGGAATTGAAGGATTAACGGTATACTCTAATCATCTTGAGATTGTGGATGGGAAAATGATACCAAGTTTTCCTTACTATAATGATTCCAGTTTTAGTTCTGCTAATTGTAAAAGAAATCATATAATTCATCATTCATCAGATACTGATTTTACCGTCTTTATTGGCGATGGAAATTCTGATAAAGATTCAGTCGAATACTGTGATTTTATTTTTGCTAAAAGTGATTTACTGCGATATTGTGAAATGGAAAGGATAACATTTTATCCGTTTAATAATTTTAATGATGTGATTAAAAAATTAAAGGAACTAAAATCAAAAAAAAATTTGAAAAAACGAAGTAGAGCCAAGTTAAAACGCAATCAAGCTTATATGAATGAATAATTATAGAAGAGTGGAGAACTAAGAACAAAGTGACGATGTCAAAAATTTCAAAAATGTTTTTTAAATTAAGAAGTTATACTCCCATACCTTTTTTAATGCTAATGGTGATATTCGCTAATCCAAATGTTATTTCGTTAATAGTTGGTTTTACTATTGCTTTACTGGGTGAGTTAATAAGATTCCTTGGTGTTAGCTGGGCCGGAAGTGAAACCAGAACCACAGCTGTTACAGGTGGAACATATTTAATTATAAGCGGCCCATTTGGTTATGTGAGAAATCCGCTCTATTGGGGAAACATTCTTTTGTATTTTGGAATCGGGATTATGTCATGGGCTTTAGTTCCGTATTTGCAAATTGCAGCACTAATATTTTTTGCAGTGCAGTATTATTTTATAGTATATGAAGAAGCAAAATATTTAAAGCAGGAGTTTGGTACTGAGTATGAAAATTATTGTAAACATGTTTCAAATTTTTTCCCACGGCTTACTCCGTATAAAAATGATAAAGTAAAACAACCTCCTTATAATCCAAAAGCAGGTTTGAAATCCGAAAAAAGGACGCTGCAGGCTTTTATTGGTATTTCGATTGTCATTCTTATAATTTGGATAATTAAGAATTTATGATATCATCAATTGAGAATAATCAGAACCATAATCTTATGATTATTGCAGGAGAAATATCAGGTGATTTAATTGGCGCTTCATTAATTAAAGAACTGAAGAAATTGGACCCGAAGATCGAAACGTATGGTATCGGCGGAAATAAAATGCAGATTGAGGGCATGAATATTTTATATCATATCAATCAAATGGCTTTCCTTGGTTTTTCCGAGATAGTGAGGCATCTGCCATTTATAAAAAAGGTACAATCAGAATTATTGACCATAGTGAAAAAAAAGAAAATTAATAACGTTGTATTAATAGATTATCCTGGTTTTAACCTCAACATTGCAAAGAAAATTAAAAAGAGAGGTATCAAGATAATTTATTACGTTTCGCCGCAGCTTTGGGCCTGGGGTTCAGGAAGAATAAAAAAGATAAAAAATCGTATTGATAAAATGCTTGTAGTATTTCCGTTTGAGCAGAAATTGTATAATGAAAATAATATTAATGTTGAACTTGTTGGGCATCCGTTAGTTGAAAGGATAAATAATTATAAATTTTTAAATCGTAAAGAGTTATTCCAAAAATTACAGCTGGATGAATCAAAGGATATACTGCTGCTTATGCCGGGAAGCAGAAGACAAGAGGTAGAAAAAATTTATCCGCAGATAGTAAATGCAGCCAGGAAATTAGGTGAAGAGTTTAACTTGCAAATAGTAACTGCCGGCTCTGTAAATATTGATATAGAACTTTTTAATCGATTAAGCGGAACATCTGATATTAAAGTTGTTACGGGATATACATATGACCTAATAAAACATGCAAAATTTGGGATCATAAAATCAGGAACATCAACTTTGGAAGCAGCCTATTTCGCACTTCCAATGATTATTGTGTACAAAACAAGCATGCTAACCTACCTTATTGGTAAACAATTAATTAAGGTAAATAAAATTGGAATGCCCAATATTTTGCTTGATGTTGTTGTTGTTCCTGAATTAATTCAGAGTGATGTTTCGGAGGAGAAAATATATAATGCAGGCAAACAAATATTAAGTGATCAAAATAGATATTCATCGATAAAAACAAAATTAAGTGAAGTAAAAAATAAATTGGGAAATGCAGACGCCTCTGCTCGTGCCGCAAAACATATATATGAATTAATGAATGAAGCTTAGAAAAGTAAGACAGGAAACACTAAGATTTACAGGGCACCTTTTTTTAACGAATATTGTAACAGCGCTTTGCAAAAGTTTAAACATAATTAAATTTAATGAGGACAGTGTTAAAGAATTAGATAAAAAAAATAAGAAATACATTCTGGTGTTTTGGCATGGAACAATGCTTTTACCATGGTATTTACATGGAAATCCAGGATTTGCTGCACTGATAAGCAAAAGCAAGGATGGTAATCTATTAGCAAAAATTCTTAAAAGTTGGAAATACGAAGTTGTCCGCGGATCTAGTAGTTCAGGTGGTGACGTTGCCCTTGGACTGATGGTTAAATATGCCAGGAATGATTATTCAATTACAATTACTCCGGATGGACCAAGAGGACCGTATCATAAATTCAAAGCCGGTGCCGTTGTAACAGCAAAAAAGAGTGAAGTGCCATTAGTTCTTGCAGGAGTTGGGTTCAAGAAGAAAAAAATACTTGGTAACTGGGATAAATTTGAAGTACCATTTTTTTTTAGCAAGGCAAAAATTGTTTATTCTGAACCTATTTATGTTGATTCGAATCTAAGTTATGATGAAACCTCGGAAATGATAATTGATTGTGAGAATAAACTGAATGAGCTGCAAAAACAAGCACGGGTTTTTTAGGGCAGTGTGCGATGAGGTTATTGAAGTTTATACTGTTTCCTTTAGTTCCGGTTTACTTTTTAATAATTAAGTTGCGGAACTTGTTCTTTGATAAAAACATTTTTAAAAGTAAAAGAGTTAATGCAAAAGTAATTTCAGTGGGAAATATATCTGTTGGCGGCGCTGGGAAAACACCAATGGTAATTTTCCTGGTTAAATTGTTAAAAAGCAGAAACAAAAAAGTTGGAGTTCTTAGCAGAGGTTATCGAAGGAAAAGCAGTGGTTTTAGACTCGTATCGGATGGCGAAAAAATTCTTACCACAGTGCAGGAAAGCGGAGATGAAATTTATCAAACTGTTTTGGAATGCAATGTTCCTGCAGCGGTTTGTGAAGACAGGGTATATGGTGCCGTTAAACTTATTGAGGAAACGGGAGTAGAAACTATTGTGTTAGATGATGCTTTTCAGCATCGCTGGATAAAAAGAGATGTGGATATTACGATTATTGATCAGAGGTTTTTAATGGCAGATAATTTTTTTATTCATAACTTATTACCAACAGGAAAATTAAGGGAACCTTTTACAAGTTTGCAAAGAGCTGATATAATTATAATCAATAGAAAATTTTCTGAAAAAATAAATATTCCGGCTAATAAAAAAAAATATTTTGAAGGCAAAAAAATCTATACAGCCAGCTATAAAGCAATTAGTTTTGTTGATGTTGTTAAAAAAGATGTGTACGTGCTGGAAGAATTTGAAGGGCAAAGAAGTCTGGTGGTTTCTGGAATTGCCAACCCGTTTTCATTTTTGAATGCACTGGCGCAAACGAATGTAGATACCTCAAATAAATTAATTTTCAGAGACCATAAGAGTTACACTATTAAAGAAGTACAACTTATCAGGAAAGAATTCTATGCAACTAATTCGCATTCTGTTGTTACAACTGAAAAAGACGCAGTTAAACTGATGACCTTCTCAAAAGAATTGGATGATATGGATATTTTTTATTTAAAGATTGAACTGGAAATGGATGAGGAAGAATCATTCACAAATTTTTTATTATTTAATAATTAAAACAAACGATAGACAGTTTATTCTATCTATGGAGGAAAAATAAATGTTGAAAAACAGAAAGTATGTTTATTTCTTCGGCGGTAAGAAAGCCGAGGGTAAAAGTGGAATGAAGGCACTCCTTGGCGGTAAGGGTGCTAATCTGGCTGAGATGGTTAATATTGGATTACCGGTACCCGCTGGTTTTACTCTTACTACCGGAGTCTGTACTTATTATTATGATCATAAAAAAAAGTATCCGAAAGAATTGAAAGAGCAGGTACTTTCAGCACTTAAAAAAGTTGAAAAGAAAATGGGTGCAAAGTTTGGGGATGCTATAAATCCTCTTTTACTTTCCATTCGTAGTGGGTCGCGTGCATCAATGCCTGGTATGATGGACACAATTCTTAATCTCGGATTAAATGATACAACCGTTCAGGCGATAATTGATAAAACAAACAACCCGCGGTTTGCGTATGATTCATACAGAAGATTTGTGCAGATGTACGGCGATGTTGTTTTAGAATTAAAACCCGAAGATAAACACGCGGAAGACCCGTTTGAAATTATTCTTGCTAAGAAAAAGGAAAAACATGGTATTACGCTCGATACTGAATTAACAGCAGATCATTTGAAAGAATTAGTTGAAGAATTCAAAACAGAAATTAAAGTAAAAACCGGAAACGATTTCCCCGATGATCCGGTGGAACAATTGTGGGGGGCTATTGGCGCAGTTTTCGGTTCGTGGATGAATGAACGCGCAATTGTTTATAGAAAATTAAATGATATACCTGCTGAGTGGGGAACGGCTGTAAACATTCAATCTATGGTCTTTGGTAATATGGGCGAAGATTCAGGAACGGGTGTTGCATTTACACGCGATCCGGCATCGGGTGAAAATGTTTTTTACGGCGAATATCTTTTTAATGCTCAAGGTGAAGACGTTGTTGCAGGAACCCGCACACCTCATCCCATCTCCGAATTAGAAAAAGATGACCCTGTAATTTATAAAGAACTAATTGGCTACCGAAAAACTCTTGAAAAACATTACAAAGAGATGTTGGATATTGAGTTCACTATTCAGCAAGGCAAACTTTGGATGCTGCAGTGCCGTGTTGGTAAAAGAACCGGTTTTGCTGCTGTTAAAATGGCAGTTGATATGGTTAAAGAGAAACTTATTTCTAAAGAAGAAGCTATACTAAGAATTGAACCTAATCAGTTAAATCAATTACTTCGACCAATTTTTGACGGAGCTGAAAAACGTAAAGCGATTGCCGAAGGAAAATTATTAGCAAAAGGATTAAATGCTGGTCCTGGTGCAGCTTCGGGTAAAATTGCTTTGAATGCACAAGATGCCGAAGCAATGGCAGCGAAAGGTGAAAAAGTAATTCTTGTTAGAATTGAAACCTCACCCGACGATATTAAGGGAATGGATGCTTCCGAAGGAATTCTTACGGCACGCGGTGGAATGACATCACATGCTGCTTTGGTGGCAAGACAGATGGGCAAAGTTTGTGTCGCAGGTTGCGGATCGTTAAAGATCAATTATAAAAATAAAACTGTTGCGGTTGAAGGCAGTGATATAGTTGTAAAAGAAGGAGATTACATCTCTTTAGATGGAACAACCGGCGAAGTAATTAAGGGTAAACTTGAAACAAAACCTTCTGAAGTTATTCAGGTGTTAATTTCAAAAACACTTAAACCATCACAATCAGATGTCTATCAAACATATGCAAGTCTTATGAAGTGGGCAGATAATATTCGCAGAATGGAGGTAAGAACAAATGCAGATCAGCCCGACCAATCAGCTAACGCTATTGCATTTGGTGCTGAAGGTATTGGTTTATGCAGAACCGAGCATATGTTCTTCGGCGGCGATAGAATTACAGCTGTTCGTAAGATGATCGTATCGGATTCTGTTGAGGAAAGAAAAGCAGCATTGGAAGAGCTTCTTCCGTTACAGCGTTCTGACTTTGAAGGAATTTTTGAGGTAATGAATGGCAGACCAGTTACTATAAGAACTTTGGATCCGCCGTTGCATGAATTCCTTCCGCACGGTGCAAAAGAAATATCAGCCCTTGCTTCGAAACTAAAAATTTCTGAGAAGAAACTAAAAGAGAAAATTGAAAGTCTTCATGAATTCAACCCAATGCTTGGATTCAGGGGCTGTCGTCTTGGTGTTGTTTACCCTGAAATAACTGAAATGCAGGCAAGAGCAATAATTGAAGCCGCAATAAATGTTGCGAAGAAAGGCATTAAAGTTAAACCTGAAATTATGATTCCGCTGGTAAGCCATGTTAATGAATTTAAACTTCAGGAAGAGATAGTGCGAAAGGTAGCTAAAGAAGTTATGAAGGAAAAAGGTAAGAAGATCAAATACCTTGTTGGAACAATGATTGAATTACCGAGAGCTTGCATAACGGCAGATGAGATTGCCGAACATGCAGAATTCTTTAGCTTCGGAACAAACGATCTTACTCAAACAACATTTGGTCTTTCGAGAGACGATGCGGGGAAATTCCTTCCGCTATATGTTGAAAGAGAAATAATCCCTTCAGATCCTTTTGAAACTTTAGATCAAACTGGAGTAGGAGAGCTGGTTAAGATGGGAACGAAAAAGGGTCGCTCAATCCGTAAGAATCTTAAAGTTGGTATTTGTGGTGAACACGGGGGCGAACCATCGTCGGTTGAATTTTGCCATCGTATCGGATTAGATTATGTTAGCTGCTCGCCATTCCGGGTTCCGATTGCGCGGTTAGCTGCTGCCAGAGCGGTTGTAAATGAAAATTCTATAGCAAAAAAGAATAAATCAAAAAGTAAAAAGAAAAAATCTTCAAAAAGAAAATAAATTATGTTACAAGGCTGTCTCATAAATAATGAAATACAAATCGAACTTTCGAGTCAGTCTTGTTTATTAAATTAATTAATAAAGGTATGCAAAATGAAATTATCAGATTTCAAGTATAATTTGCCAAAAAGTGCAATTGCAAAATATCCTGTTACACCAAGAGATAAAGCAAAATTGTTAGTGCTAAATAGGGAAACCCGTGAAATCGAAAATCACAAATTCAGTGATGTTTCCAACTATATGAGAAAGGGTGATGTTATGGTGGTTAATGAGACACGGGTGTTTCAGGCAAGATTGTTTGGTATGAAGGAAAAAACAAATGCCAAGATAGAAGTTTTTCTCTTGCGTGAATTAAATGAAGAAGAATGTATTTGGGATGTAATTGTTGATCCGGCCAGGAAAGTGCGCATTGGAAACAAAATATACTTTAACGATAAACTATGGTGCGAAGTAATAGACAACACCACATCACGTGGGAGAACTGTTAGATTTAATCAGCCGGGTAATATATTTAAAGCTGTGGATAAAATAGGCGTTACCCCTCTTCCTCCATACATCAAGAGAAACCCTGAACCGGCAGATAGAGAAAATTATCAAACATTATTTGCAAGAGTTGATGGAGCAGTTGCTGCACCAACTGCAGGTCTGCACTTTTCGAATCGTCTAATTGCTAAAATAAAAAATAAAGGTGTAAGCATTGTCCCTATAATTCTTCATATTGGTCTTGGTACATTCAGACCCGTTGAGGTTGAAGATCTGACCAAACATAGAATGGATTCTGAATATTTTGAGGTTTCACAAAAAACAACAGATAAGGTTAATAAAGCACTGGTAACAAATAAAAATATTTTTGTTGTTGGTACAAGCACCTGCCGCGCTCTTGAAACAAGCACTACTGCAGATGGATTTTTAAAAGCAAATAGCGGATGGAAGGATAAATTCATTTATCCACCATATGATTTTAAAATAACAACAAAGTTAATTACAAATTTTCATGCACCCGAATCAACATTATTAATGTTAGTGTCTGCATTAGCAGATTCAGACTTTATATTTAAAGCTTACAAGAAGGCGTTAAAGGAGAAGTATCGCTTTTTAAGTTACGGTGATGCAATGCTTATAATATGAGACGAGCATGATTGCTGAGTAACAACAAAGGGAATGGTTATAATTTTGAAATGAGAATTTGTATGGCTGTATGGTTGAATGGATGTATGAGAAATGATTGTTAAGGATTTATTAAATGGTACCCAGGCTTATGACCGATAGAAACAGAAATATTAATAGTTGTTTGATGAATATGAACAGTCTCATTATTCGTCAGAAAATAAATGAGTCTTTTATTAAAAAATTTAATAATGGTGAATGGGATAAGATTAGCAATAAATTCCTATCCGGCAGCTGCCGGATTGATTACATACAATCATACAGCCCCGCCGGTCCGGCGGGCAGGCATACATTTATACTTAACCACGGATGAAACTGGAAATATAAACTGATGAAAACCATTGCTGTAATCCCCGCCGGAGGTAAAGGCGTTAGGAGTGGCATTGCCACGCCTAAACAATATCTGAAATTTCATAATAAAGAACTTATCGCTTACACTCTTGATGTCTTTCAGCACAACAAACTAATTGATGAAATAATTATTTCCGCTGAACCCTCATATTTCGATCTGCTTAAAACCCTTAAAACAAAATTTCATTTCTCTAAAATTTCGAAAGTTGCTGAAGGCGGAAACACAAGACAAGATTCTGTTTACAACGCTTTAAAATCAATAGAGACTGTTTCTGAAAATGTTTTAGTTGTTGTACACGATGCTGTAAGACCACTCCTTCCTCAAAACGTATTAACTAATGCGATAGAAACAGCAAAGCAAAAAGGTAATGCCCTGGTTTGCATTAAAGCAAAAGATACACTTGTAAAAGGAAACCAGGTTGTTGAAACTTATTTGGATAGGGATGAAGTTTATTATGTGCAAACACCGCAGATCTTTCTTTATTCTGTTTTGATGAAAGCCATGGAAAACGCTTATGAAAATAATTATATAGGGACAGACGAATCAATGTTAGTAAGGCAAATAGGCGAAAAGGTGAATATTGTAGAGGGATCTGTTTATAATTTTAAGGTTACAACCGCTGAAGATGTTGAGATGTTTGAGGCACTTACACTCGCTTATTCTCGGAAAAAAATAGATTAAACCGTAAGTGTAACTTATTTTGAAATGCAGAAATATATTTTTTACAATATGGGGTAATTCGTAATTGTAAGTTTATTATCACCATAGCAATTCTCTGATTTTTTAAAGTCTGATCTTGCTCCATTTATATCTCCAATGCAAACCTTTAATGTTGCTCTATTGAAGTAGGATATTGCATCTTTAGGATTTGACTTGATTGCCCTCGTAAAGTATTCAATTGCTTCTTCGTTTTGCCCACGTTCTGATTTTTCTATTCCCGCAACATTGTAAAAAATTTGAGAATATCTATTTAGTTGAGATTGCTGCTCTTGTTCATTAGTGATTTTGTTTTTGAGCAAAGTGCTTATCTCCTATTATGATGAATAACTCTAAGATTTTTGATAACAATCATTTTGATCTTGAATGTTTACAATTAAGCAAACATTATGCCTCTACCGGAAATAGTACTTTTAGTAAATATTAACTCTTCGGTAAAAAATTAAATGACAAATTTGAAGGTAAGTGTCAATTAAGTCGCTAATACTGATTTATGAAAGGCGCCTATTCTTTTTCGTATAAGGCAATAGCAATATTGAATGTAACTAATAAACACCCCTATCAGATTTACCCGGATTGGATTGCCTCAATTTATTAAGCTGGCGAAGATACAAATACAAATTAACCGGATATTAGTCTAACATTAGTTTCTGTGAGCATGAATTTCTTCTTTAGTTAAAGAAAACTCTTCAGCGCGTAATAAAAATTTTGTGTACGGATATTCTGGTGAGTCAAATATTTTTATTGTATCTCCCATTTCAACTATCCTTCCATTTCGTATAACAATTACTCTTTCTGCAAAATTCTTTAGTATTTTCAAATTGTGGCTTATGCATATCATTGTTACTTCAAAATCTTTATTGATACATTTTAACACTTTTACAAAATTAAGCTGTGATGTAATATCCTGCGCAGAGAAAGGTTCATCCAGTATTAATACTTTTGGCTTAAGCGCAAGTAATCTTGCAAGCGCAACTCTCTGCCTTTCTCCGCCGCTTAGTTCCATTCCTCTTCTTTTAAAAAGCGTTTGGTTTATACAAAGTGTTTCAAACAATTCAATTTTTTTTTCTGTAATCTTTTCTTTATTTGCACCGGAGAGTCGTATGGCTTCATCAATAATAGTGCTCACTTTTCTGTAAGGGTTTATTAAATTACTGCTGTTCTGAAAAAGAATCTGGATTGTTCTCGGGTTATTTTTATTTGCGGATAACTTTTTGCTCAATATAAGTTCTCCGTTTGTTGGTTTAATTATTCCTGCAATCAACTTTGCGAGGGTTGATTTACCCCCACCGGATTCGCCGCATATTCCCAGCACCTCACCTTTATAGATAGAAAAATTTATATCAAACAATATATCAGCGGTATCTGTTTTACCAAAAGTCAGCTGGTTATTTTCTACAGAATATGAAACATCCTGTAATTGTATAAGTTCTTCTTTCATTGTAATTCATCAATTGAATTTAGTAAATCAACATCCTGCTGTGCAAAAAAGTCAGTCTTACTTTTGAATGCAGAAATCGTTCCATCTGAAATAAGTGAAATTTCATCACTAGCTTTTCCCGCAAAATTAATATCCTGTGTTACAAGTAATACAGTTCTATCTTCTTTAGTAAGTTCCATCAACTTAAGCAGCAATAAATTTGAGATTGCATAATCAATATTTGAGGTTGGTTCATCCAATATTAATAATTGAGGATTTGCAATAAATGCCAATACTATACTTAGCCGCTGAGCCATTCCGCCGCTAACTTCATAAGGATATAATTGCGAAATGTGATTATAATCCGGTAGAAGAAAATAATTTAATAGTTCATTAATTTGGTCTCTCGGCGCAAATGAATTTTTAAAATAGTATTGAAACGTCTTAAGAGGATCAAAACTATTTACTGCATCCTGAAAAACATATCTGATTTTATTAAATCTTACTTGCTGTAATGTTTCCGCATCACAAGTAAGAATATTTTCATCTTCAAATAATACTGTTCCGTTTGTTTGGAATATATTTTTGTTGAGCAACCCTGTTAACGATTTAATTAATGTTGATTTCCCTGTTCCGTTCTTACCCAGAATAGTATAAACTTTTCCTTTTAGGAGTTCGAAATTTACGTTCTTTAAAAGTAAATGTTTAGTATGGTTGTTACATATAGTTATATTGTCAATATTAACTTTAAGCATCGTACATAATATCTTATTTTTTATTTATTTAGCAAAATAATAAATTGAGTCTACTCTAAAAAACATTTTGCTGATAATATAGTTTTTTAGTTACGACTCATAAATAAAGTAATATTTATCACAAAACATAAAAGCTTTGAACATGATTAAAAAGTCATCACTCATACTTGTCATTCTTATATTTGTATTTCTATCTTCCTGCAATAAAAAAACTGAACATCCTAACAGAGTTGTGATTGGAATTCCAGCCGATGTAAATACATTTAACCCATTATTTGCTTCCAGTGTGGATGAAGGCGCAATTACAGAATTACTTTACTTAAGCTTAGCGGATTTTAAGTGGAATGAAAATCTGGGAGAACTCGAGGCATTTCCGATGTTAGCTAAAAGTTGGGAATGGGCATCAGATTCATCGTCGATCACTTTTTATTTACGCAATGATGTAAAATGGTCAGACGGAGAACCTTTTACTGCTGAAGATGTTGTTTTCTCCCTCGATGTTTATTCAGATCCTAATGTGAATAGCAGACTGTATGGAATCTTTGAAATCCTTTATACTGATGAAGAAAATCATATTGATGTTGAAAAAACCTTTGTGGTTAAATCAGATTATGAATTACAAATCAATTTTTTGCCTGGCTCAACACCAAATTTTCTTGATATTGTTCACCCCGTAATTCCTAAACACATATTTAGTAAATATGAAAGAAAAGATTTAGCCACAGCTGAAGATAATTTTAATCCGGTTACAAACAGTCCGTTTGTTTTAATAAAATGGGATAGAAATCAAACCATAACTCTTGGTATAAATAAAAACTCTTTTCTCTATAATCCGGGTAGCATTGATGAATTAGTATTCAAAATTATTCCGGATTATACAGCCAGGTTAACGCAGTTAAAAAAAAATGAAATCGATCTTATGGAATTGATCCAAACTGAGGATATGGAAGAATTAAACGATATGAATGACCTCAAAATAAAAACTATTGATGGGAGAGAATACGATTATATTGGATGGAATAATATAGATCCGAAGAGCTACACGGAAAATGGAAAGATCACTCCGAATAACTTATTTGGCAGTAGGGAAATTAGAATTGCACTCACTTATGCAATAAACAGAAATGAAATCCTTGAAGAATATTTATACAATTATGGTGTACTTGCTGCAACACCTGTTTCCCCTATATTTGCATATTATTATAACCCCGATATAGTACAATATGATTATGATCCTGAAAAGGCACGAAACATTCTTTCTGATCAGGGATGGAGGGATACAAATAATGATGGAATTATTGATAAAAACGGTTTGGAATTTGAATTCAATTTGACAATCCCTGGAGGTAACCCATTAAGAAATTATGCATCAACTATAGTTAAGAATAATTTAAAAGCTGTTGGGATCAGAATGAGCATAGAGACTTTAGAGATGGGAGCTTTTATTGATAAACTTATTGCGAAAAGTTTAAATGCCTGGATGGCTGCCTGGTATATCCCCGTACCTATCGAATTAAAAGCTTTCTGGTATTCTGATTTGCAAACGACCCCACTAAATTTTGTTAGCTATCAGAATAATTATGCTGATATAATTATAGATAAATTAAAAAAGCCTTCACCCAAAGAGAAGCAGAGAGAATTGTATTTTGAGTTTCAAAAAATTATCCACGAAGACCAGCCGGCAACTTTTATGTATTGGATATCTAATATTGTTGGAATCAATAGTAAAGTTGAAAATATTGATATAAGTCCTCTTGGTGCAATAACTCACTGCTGGGAATGGTCAGTTGAAAATTAGATGAAACGAGTCCCCGATATATTGGGGCAAAAATATAAAATTATAAACAGATGAATAGAAACGGCAGAGGATGCTTACTCACGCGGGCTGAATTTAACAGCTCATCCCTGCGTCCCCGCAGGGATGACAGCAGCGCAAAAGAAACATATTTTAGTTTTTTATACTTTATAAGAGTTAACTCCTACAAGAAAAGTAATGGAAACTTTTAGAGCACTTCACATTGAAGGGCATTTATTTTTTGTAACTGCCACAATTGTTGATTGGGTTAGGATATTGAAAAAAAAACAATATAGAGATATTGTTTTAAACTCATTAAAATGGCTTCACACCAATAATTAGGATAAAATTATATGCGTTTGTAATAATGCCAAATCATCTTCATTTTATTAGTAAACCAACTGATGAATATAGCATTAACCAGATATTACAAATTTTTAGTTCGTTTACTGCTCACGAATTTCTAAAGAATTTAAAAATTGGAGATTGGAGATTGTTGAAATATTTTAAAGATGCTGCACAAAAAGAAAATTTAAAATCGAAGCATTATTTTTGGCAAAAAATACAAGCGAAGAATATCTATTCAGTAGATTATTTGAAACAGAAATTGGAATATGTGCACAATAATCCTATTGCTAAAAATTGGCAGTTAGCTAATGAAAGATCCGATTACGAATATTCGTCCGCTTGTTTTTATGATAAAGGTAGTGAACCTATAATCCCGATTGATGATATTCGTAAGTTAAGGGTTTAAATAATGTAAACGGGTCGAATTTAGTGGAAACCGCAAGCGAGGACGCTTGCTCACACGGGCTGAATTTAAGAGCTCATCCCTGCGTCCCCGCAGGGATATTGTTGTAAAAATAAGGTATTATTACCAGATGAACAAAGAGTTCCTTAAAGCTTTATTGAAGAGAATAATCAGTTCGCTGATAACTCTTTTTTTGCTTATAAGTTTTTTATTCATTCTAATCAGACTATCACCGGGCGATCCAGCACAAAAATATTTGTCTGCTGAATTTAGTCCCGAGCTTATGAAAAAAGTAACTTCTGATTTCAATTTAGATAAGCCAGTCTTCAACCAATATATTATTTTTGTTGTTAATATATTCAGGGGGGATCTGGGAATATCATATAATTACAGATTGCCGGTATTAACGGTTGTATTGCAGTTTCTTTCTTTCACTTTTGTATTTGCTTTTCTCTCTTTTATAATTCAGATGGTAGTTTCGTTTTATCTCGCATTAAAATCTATCAGGAATCCTGGCGGCTTATTCGATAAAATAGTTTCAAAATTTTCCTTAGTTGCTTATGCAACTCCAGCATTTGTTTTAGGTCTGTTTCTTATTTATATATTTTCTGTCCAGCTTGATTTATTTCCATCATCAGGAAGTAAAGCTTTGGAGTTTGATTCTTTTTCCTTCGCAGGAAAAATAGGAGATTATTTCTGGCATCTTACGCTTCCATTAATAACTTTATCTTCAGCCGGCATTGCAATGTTCTACAAGTACCTTAGAGATAATTTGGAAGATACCTATCAGCAGAACTTCATTCTTAATCTAAGAGCAAGTGGATATGATGAGAAAATAATATTAAAAAAACATGTTTTGCCAAATGCAATTCGTCCTCTTCTTTCAGTTGCAGGAATTGAACTTGGAATACTTTTAGGAGGGGCACTCATAACTGAAATAATTTTTGGTTTACCGGGAATGGGAAGGTTAATGATGGACTCTGTTTTTTCTAGAGATTATCCACTTGTGATCGGCTGTGCTCTTGCTGCAGGGCTGCTAATGATAATTTCAAACTTTATTGCCGATCTGATAAAAATGAAAATTGATAAAAGAATGATAAAAGGATTAATGAATTGAAATTCAAACCGCGGATATGGTACTTAATTATTTTATCCTGGCTGGTGATAATTATCTTCCGGGCAGAACTGCTATTAAATTTAATTTTACTTTGGATAAAATATTCTTATTTGTTAATGTCAGAATTTGGCAATGCTATTCATATACTTGATTTTAATTTGTTTGACGCATTACTATCGATTAAATTGTTTTTAATTATTCCAGTATTGTTGTATGCTTTTAGAAATAGATTGTCCTGGTTAAAAAATTCGATTAATTTTTCTTATACGGTAATAGTACTTTTAATGATATCGTTTATTTTTGCCCTAATAATAACCGATGAAAATCCTGATTTCCAAAAAGATCTGAAAGCAACAAAATTACTTTCACCTTTTTCTACTGTGATGATCCTTCATTTAAATAAAGGAGAAAAGTCTCAGGGCACATCAATTGAAGAATTCATTAATTATAAGAATAATGTATTAAAGCCATCTTATGATGAAAGTATAGTTATTGCTAATTCAATAAAAATAATGTCAGACTATATTATCTATACACAAAAGGGGATAGAAAAAAAAATCACTCTTTCAGCACTTTGGGTTAATAATGGTGTGGCTGATATAACGAGCAAAACATATATTCTTGGAACAGATGAGTTTGGTCGGGATATATTTGCACGGATAATTTACGGCACCAGAATTTCTTTACTTGTTGGTATTTCTGCAGTTATGGTTTCTTTAATAATTGGATTATTTTTAGGGTTTATTGCAGGATTTAAAGGTGGAGTTATTGATATTATTTTCAGCAGGTTGACGGATCTGTTCTTAGCATTCCCGATTATTTATCTAATTGTATTGATACTTGCATTGTTCGGCAATTCAATTACATCTGTAATTATTGTGCTGGGGTTATCCGGGTGGATGAGTTTGTTCAAAATAGTTAAGAGTGAAGTGCTTTCAGAAAAAAATAAAGATTATATCCTCACGGCTGGAATGTTGGGTCTGACCAAAAGAAAAATTCTCACTAATGAAATTCTCCCGGTTATATTTATCCCGCTCGTTGTTAGCATAGTATTCCAGTTTAGTAATGTTATTTTGGCTGAATCTGCATTAAGCTATCTAGGGTTGGGAACAGGAAGCTCGTACCCATCGTGGGGTGCGATGATAGAATCAGGTCAGCGTTATGTAACCAAAGCTTGGTGGATGATTTCTTTTCCCGGACTCATATTAATATTTACCATTTTCTCTGCTAATGATTTCGGTAAAAGATTAAATAGATCAATCAATCCGGGGGTTAGCAAATGATCAACTACAGATTTGAAATACTTAAACAGATTGGAAAAGGCAGAAGCGAAGTATTCCTCTGTAAGGATGTTGATTTTGGCGCTGCAGTAGTTGCAGTTAAATTCCTTCCTCCTGATGTAAGCGAAGAAGAGCTTAGATCATTTAAGGATGAATATTTTACGCTCAGAAAATTAGATCATCCGAATATTATTAAAGCATTTGAGATTGGTGAAGTAGTAAAAGTTGATGTGGATGATCGGATAAAAATTGGTTCCAATTTCATTTCACTTGAATATTTCGAATCAGACGAATTATTTAAATATGATTCGTTAAAGGAAGAAGAAAAATTAAGAGAAATATTAAAACAGATATGCTCAGTCTTATATTATCTGCATCAATCGAATTACATCTATTATGATCTTAAGCCAGAAAATATACTTGTCTCATCTGCTTCCGATTCTTTGCAAGTCAAATTGATTGATCTTGGTCTTGCACAATATCTTCCAAATGAAAAGGAACGGGTTATTAAGGGAACAGCCCAATACATAGCACCCGAATTATTAAAAAAAGAACGTCATGATCATAGAGTTGATCTATACTCGCTGGGAATATTATTATATGAGATTATATATAGCAAACTTCCTTTTGAAACCGGGATTGAACTTGATATTTATAAGGCTCAGGTTGAGAATGAGTTTCATTTTCCAGAATCTACAGTTTTCAGTACTGAATTAATTACTGTTGTTAAAAAGTTACTGGAAAAAGATCCGGAAAAAAGATATTCAAATGCATTGCAGGTTATTTGTGATCTGGGTTTTGAAATTGATGCTACACTCTATAACAATTTTGTGCCTGCAAAAGTTTTTTGCGGTAGACAGGACTTTGTAAATATTCTTAGTTCATATATAAATGATAAGAACAGCAGCGAAGTTTTTACATTAAAAGGATTTGGCGGCAGCGGAAAAAGTTTATTGATTAATCATATGTACAAAATAATTCCGGATTCAATTTTAATTAATATCACTCAAGGCATATCCGGTTTAGATCTTATTAGGCATATAATAAAAAGAATAATATTTACTCGGCAGGTATTTACAAACCTTGATGATAATGAGCTGTCATTGGTTTTGTCTTTTTTAAATAAATCTGAAAAAGATTTTATTGACGGATTGCATTCATTATTGCCAATCATTACAAGCAGATCAAAATTTACTTTGTTGATAGATGATTACAATCTATTTGATAAGTTTTCCGGTGAAATTATTTCCGAATTAATTCCACTTCTACAGGTTAATGGTATTAAAGTAATTATTTCGGAATCATCTGACATCGACTACACTTCCGGCAATATTAATAATCTGAAAGAACTAACAATCGGTTCATTTACCGACAGACAACTGTCGGATTACCTGGAGTTAGCTTTTTATAACTTGTTTCCCAAAAATGAACTTAAGGAAATAATTCTTTTGTACGCAGATCTGCTCCCGGGCAACATAATTGAATTCATAAGTGATTTAATAGGATTGCAGATAATAATATTTGAACGGGACGGAGTAAAATTAAATGAGGATGTAGAAAGACTTACGAATTTGGAGGGATCGCAAAGTGCGATTTATGATCTTCGAATTTCAAATCTGAATAATGATGAGATTGATGCTGCTAAAATCATTTCCGCATTTGATAATAGCTTAGAACAAAGTTCCCTGGCAAGTTTACTCGGTAAAGATCACAATGAATTAATTAAAATTCTTTCAAATTTACAATACAATAATATTATACGAGCAATTAACGAGAACCCGGCACCTGTAATTACATCTACCAGATTAAAACAGCACATCTATTCTCTTATTGATAACAAAGAAAAGTTTCACTTTGGTTTAGCGGAGAATATTCAAGAGGAACTACCCGGATTTAATAATACTGAATTGGCACGTCAGTATGAATTAGCAGGAAAACCCGATAAGGCATATTTAATCTGGAATGAAGAAATTGATGGCGCACAAAAACTATCGGCATATTCATACGTAAGAGGCATTTTAACTCATTTACTCGAAATTAATATTAATGAGACTTCTAAAAATGAGGTAAGATATAAATTATCCGAAACTTTATACAATCTAAGTGAATTTAAATCTACACTCGAAATTGTAAAAAAAGTTGATATTAGAGCATTACAAAAAGATAAAATACTCGAGCTATATATTATTAAAGGAAGCTCTTTAATTGGTTCAGGAAAATTAGAAGAAGGAAAGGAATTATTAGAGTCTTTAATCCTAAAAGTTGATGATAAATACAGAAAAAATAAACTTTTAGTTGAAATTGCTTATGCTAAATTTGATTTAAATAATTTTACCGAAGCAGCTGAAATGTGTAACGAGATTTTAGAAAGACAACAGGTTACTGATGAAGACAGGGGACGACTTCATAATTTATTAGGAATGTGTTACCATTATAATGAAAATGATTCGAGGTCTGCCCTGATACAGTTTGAAAATGCCCTAAGTTTTTTTGAAAAAGAAGGTTTACTTAGTAAAGTAGCTTCTATTGAACTAAATATTGGAATTATGAATAACATCATTGGAAATAAAGCAAAGGCTGAAGAGAGCTGGAATAAAGCGCTGAATCTTAACCGCTCAATAGGAAATTTATCGCAGGAGGGTCTGCTGCTTTTAAATAATGGAGTATATTACTTTGAAGAATTAAATTTTGATAAAGCAATTAAATATTATAAAAGAGCTCATAATATATTTCTTAGCCAGGGCAACAAAAAGAATGAAGGTTTGGTTCTGAGTAATTTAGGTGAAAGTTATTTAACCAGTTGTGAATACCAAAAGGCATTTGAGGTTCTGGATGAATCAAAAACGATATTTGAAAAATTAAATAATGTTGAAGAACTTATCCCGGTTATGATTCTGCTTGGTTATTTTCACTTCACGATAGGTAATGCTGAAAGGTTGAATGATTTATGCAAGGATGCTTCAAATTTGCTAGAAGATTCTCCTGTGAAAGAGAAATATAAAAATGACCTGTTGCTTCTGAATAATTTAAATTTAATTGCAGCCGGGAAAAATATTAATACTACAGATCTGGTTATGATTAGGGATGATTATCTTGAGAAAGAAGATTTAATAAATTATGTTACAGTTAATACAATTTTATTAAATTATCTTATAGAATTGGAATTAATCTCCGAAGCAGAAGAAGAACTAAAAAATTCATCTTTCATAAAGGTTTGCAAGCGAAATAACATCTTTAATGCAAATCGTGAATATTTACTCGGTTTGGTTTCTCGTTATTTTAGTTATGATAATTCTTCACCGGCAATCGAGCATTTTGAAGAAGCCTATAAATTGTTGGAAGAAGAAGGAATTGTTGAACTGACCTGGAAAGTTCTATTTGCTCTCGCAGAAAGTTATTCTGAAAGGGGCAATTTTAATAAAGCAAAAAATTTCATAATTTACACGAGGGATCTTATAAATTCAATTGCCGAAAACATAGAAACAACGCAATTTAAAACTGCGTATTTACAGAAGGAAGAACGACTGAAGGCTATGCAAAAGCTTGAGAAAATTCAAGTTGTATGATGAGCTAATTGATGGATGAAACTCAAGTAAACATAAAAATCTTTTCCGATTCAAGTGATGTTGTTTCAATAACTTCAGCTTTGAAACAGCTAATATTAAAGGGGATCCCAATTAATTTCTCTTTCCCGGATAGTTTTTCGCCTGAAGATAATGATATAATATTATTGCAGATAGATTCAACCGAATCATTAAAGCTAAAAGATGTTTTAGCAGTTAGAAAACAATTAAGTAATAAAATTCTCATTGTTATTCGTAATGCCGATGCACTTTTTGTCACCTCACTTCTTAAGTTTGGATTCTATAATATTTTTGTGTTCCCATATGAAATATTGAAATTCACTTCTCTACTAGCAGAAATAATTTCGAATAAAGCATATATAACTGAAACAAATAAAATGGGGACTTTTGGTGTTAGCAAAGAAGGAATCCATTCAATTATGGGGGAGTCTGAAAAACTCTTACGTGTTGTGAATCTTGCAAAAAAAGTTTCTGAAAAAAGCAGTGCTAATGTTCTTATTTTGGGTGAAACAGGTACGGGCAAGGGATTGTTTGCCAGGGCAATTCATAACAATGGTATAACCGGTGCTTTTCCATTCATTGATATTGTGTGCACCGCAATTCCTGAAAGTTTGCTGGAATCTGAACTTTTCGGTTATGAAGCAGGGGCGTTCACTGATGCAAGAACCAGGAAAATTGGGTTATTTGAGTTAGCTGATAGGGGGACTTTATTTCTGGATGAGATCGGTGATTTGAGTCTCAGTATCCAATCAAAGTTATTACGGGCAATTGAAAAAAAAGTTATTAAAAGACTTGGGGGTGTTGCAGATATTCCGATCAACGCAAGGATAATTTCTGCCACAAATAAAGATCTTGATTCAATGGTTGAAAAAAAACTTTTTAGAACAGATTTATTTCACAGGTTAAATGTAGTTTCGATTGAGATACCTCCCTTAAGAGAAAGAGAAGATGATATAGTAATGTTAGCAAATCATTTTATAAATGAGTTTAATAATCAATTTGATAAATCATTCAGAAAAATTGGTAAGGATCTTCAGCATTTTTTAAAAGGATATCCGTGGCCGGGTAATGTAAGGGAGTTAAGAAATGCTGTTGAACGAGCTGTTCTTTTAAGTGAGGATGATAAATTGAAGCTTAACGATTTTTCAAATTTAATTAGAAGCACCCAGATAGATTCCCAGGAATTCTCTTCCGATGGTACAATACCGGATAATGTTATAAGGTTAGATGTTAATTATGGTACAACTGCAATAAGGAAACTTGAAAAGTATTATGCATCTGAAGTTTTACAGAAAATGAAGGGCAACAAAACTCAATGTGCTAAACTACTGGGGATATCAAGACCTAAACTAGACACACTCTTAAAAGAATAATAGGAGGCTTCGCGTAACCTTGTTTAATTGGGAAAACAACTATTTAAAATTGACAACACTTATTGTATTCCAACATTTTTGTTATGCTGCGCCCCCCTTTAAGAGGTTATGCGAAGGTTCCTAATAATCATTCAAAAAAAATCCAAATGTTCAGATGTTTCAAGACAAATTACATACTGAGAAATATTAACTTTTTTTAACAAAAACAAACAATCGTCGTATAAACCACAGCAATGAAATGTTGTAAATATTCATTACACTCTCAGCTAATTACTATAAAATTGTAGTAATTATTACAATCAAAAACTTACAAAACAAACCAAATACAAACAATTTGAAGAATATACTAGTGGCACAAACATTGGAATTTAACTTCACCTTTAAGGGCTACGTATATCCTTATGTATAGGGTGAGGTAGGCAGTAGTTCTTAAATGTGTCATTATATTAACTAATTGTGAGTGGGCGCTATGCGTTTATTTATATTATCCCTACTTGTGGGTGGGCTATTCTTGTCCGGTTACGCACAGGTTGCTAATAATGTTGAAAAAGCAACCCGGTACCGCGTTAACCAAGATAATATAATAACTGTGTCTGAAGCCCAAAATTCTTCCTCTGTTACCGTAGAGTTTCTGAATGATGCAATAAATGTTGAGTTCAGATCCGCTTCACAACTAGAGGAACTTGGAAGCCGTTATGGATTTTCAAGATCAAGTTCGCAGCTTGATGAGCTTGGAAGCCGTTATGGATTTTCAAGATCAGGTTCGCAGCTTGATGAGCTTGGAAGCCGTTATGGATTTTCAAGATCAGGTTCACAGCTTGATGAGCTTGGAAGCCGTTATGGATTTTCAAGATAAGTTTCTAACAGTTATTTAATATAGCCTAAAATAGGTTCGTACGGTGATATTGAAATAATATTTCAAATTTGCCTACTTTAAAAGCCTTCAATTTATTGGAGGCTTTTTCTTTATAAATCTTTTCATGTAATACTTTAATTCATTCCGTAAACTCTTTTATATAATTGAGGAAAGGCATATCTTTTATTTTTAAAAATTTTAATTTAAACTAGTTTCTTACTATCTCTAAATAATTATAGTAGTTTCCCAGATAAATGATTAGAGCAGTATTTCTTCTTTTCCTCTTATGTTATTCTGCAAGTGTTTGTCAGCAACAATCGTATATAAGTGTTTCTGAAGGTGAGAATGAGCATCTTCTGCCATCATATAACATCGATGGATCTGTTTATGTCTCATTTCAGGGGATTGCGGATATTCTTGGATACAGCTATTCATACGATGATATTGGTAGAAAACTAAGCATCGATTTTCCGGCTTATGAGCTAAGTGCTGTTGGAAATAATCCCTACCTGGTTATTAGATCGAAGGACACACAAAAGACAGAAACATTTCAACTACCTACATCCATTCATTATGTGGATAAAATAATCTTTATTCCTTTAAATGTATCATTAGAAATAATTAATAAATTATCTTCCAAGCAAATTATAATTACTAGTCCAAATAAATTATTTATTACAGAAAATTTGATGGCTGAAAGAAATAAATTGTGGAGGGTTGAATTAACAGAGGATAGTTCAAATGTATTTTTTACTGTTAACATGTTGAAGCATGCAAAGTTTTCTATTACCAGAGATGTAAATAATGTAGTTAGCGTTATGCTAAGAAACACTTCATTGGCACCTGAAGTAGAAAAAAACATTACGGCTAGTACAAAGGTTTTAAGTGTAGATGTTGTTTCCGAAGGAATTAGTGTGATCATAAAATTAAAACTTGGTTCGATAAAAATCGCATATGAAATTATTGAGTCATCAGACAAAAATAAATTCACATTGCAATTTTTTTATAGAGAAAAAGCAGATTGGTATGAAAAGGAGAGTGAACATTTCAGATTGATTTATAGGGAAAGTCATGCACATTTAGCCAATCATATTTTAAGCAGCGCTGAAAATGCACTCAAACGGTTAACGGCAATATTTGATTATAAACCAACGGATAAAATAATAATAAATACTTATGATGTTAGCGACTACGGATTTGGAGCAACGACGAATGTTCCTCAGAATTATATCCGATTGGAAATAGAAGCATTTGAACCGGGCTATGAAGCAGTTCCTTACAACGAAAGGATCCAATGGCTTCTTAGCCATGAGTTGGTTCATATTGTTGTAAACGATGAGGAATCTGATCTGGAAGCTGTTGTAAGAGATTTATTCCGTAGAGTCCCCCCTGAAAAAACCCAGCCTTTTACAACTATTTACAGTGTGCTCGGAAACTTTACCCGTTATTCACCTCGTTGGTATCATGAAGGGATTGCTGTGTTTATGGAAACGTGGTTAAGTGGTGGGTATGGCAGAACTTTAGGAAATTTTGATGAAATGTATTTCAGAACTTTAATTCATGAAAATAAAAAATTCCCTTCTCATAGAGATATTGAAACAATATTATCACACGAGTCAATCTTTCTTGAAAACAATTATTATTTCTATGGAACTCGATTTGTATCTTTCTTGGCAATTAAATATGGAGTGAATAAAGTAATTGACTGGTACAAGACATATCCTGATCAAAATTTAACTGGGTTTGTTGGCAAATTTAGAGATACTTTTGGAAGTGATTTTAATGAAGCCTGGAGTGAATTTGCAATCGCCGAAAATAAATTTCAGAAGGAAAATATAAAAATACTTGAATCCTCAATTTTAACAAGGATAAATAAACTGAGTAAAACTGACTTTGGGTGGGTTACACAACCATATTATGATTCGAAAACATTATCAATAATTTATGGATACCATCAATCAGCAAAATTAGCCACATTGCAAAAATTTCATTTGCTCACTAGAAATTCAGAATTCCTAATATCATTACCTACTCCAAGTATGTATCAGGTTGCTTCAACAGCATTTGATGAAAGTAATAATCTTTTCTTTTTTACTACAAATAATAATAAATTATTTAGAGACGTTTGGGTAATAGATTTATTTACAAAAGAAAAAAAGCTGCTCTTTCCCGATAGCAGGATCGGCAATATTACTGTTAGTCCCCACACTCAGGATTTATGGGGAGTTCAACAGCAAGGGGGTTTATCCACCTTAGTAATCTCTCCTTATCCCTATCAATCAATTGAGCCGGTGTTCTCATTTGATTTTGGTGAAGAGCTATCCCATTTATCTGTTTCTAAATCCGGTGAACAATTATTAGGCATATTACATCGGTCAAGTGGTCAGCAGTCTTTAATACTTTTCGATATTAATAATTTATTAAGTTCGAAGTCGTTATCATTTCAGATTCTAACTTCAGAAGGGTCGCCCGAGAATCCTTCGTGGAGTGAAGATGGAAAACGCATTTATTGGAACGCATATACTAACGGAGTATCAAATCTTTATAGTTATAGCTTTAGTGATTCCAAAATTACAGCGTTAACAAATTGCTTAACAGGATTATTTAAACCCATTGAAATTACACCCGATTCTCTATTTGCATTTGAGTTTACGACTGATGGATTTATTCCGGTTATGATCGCAAACAAACCCGCACTCTATTTACCGGCGATTAAATACTACGGACAAAAAATTATTGATCAGGATCCGGAACTATATGACTGGGTATTGAAGGACGCAGCAAAAGTAGCTGATCAAAAAAAATTTACAAGCGAGAGAACTTATAATGGACTGAAAAATTTACATTTGCACTCACTTCTACCGGTCATAACCGGATTTCAAAATCAAGTTGTATTAGGATTATTTACACATGTATCTGATCCCCTGTTATTGCATGATTTTATTATGGAATTGGGTATATCACCGTTTAATGAAACACCAAACATTCCGTTTTTTCATTTTCGATTAAAGTATGATTATAAACAAAGATTTTATATCGAATATGAATATAACGGACCTGACTTCTTTGATCTTTTTAATTCTCGTAAAAGAGGTATGATAGGTTCCAAATTTAAACTTAATCATACATATTACTGGTTATATGATAAACCGCATACAATAAAACAAGAAGCTTCGCTATCTTTGTACACAGGCGTGGAATTTATTAATGATAACCTTGTAAGAGTATCTCAGCCTGATTTTGGTGTGTTAGTATATAATCTTACTTCTAAGAATCTTAGAAGAACGATAGGCAGTTCTGATTATGAACATGGTGATCAATTTTCTCTGACATTTTCGTTTTATGCTACGCAATTTGATAATCCGGAGATGATGTTAAACGGGTATTTAGAATATGACAAATACTCTTTGTGGCTTACAAATCATAATGTTTTTCATTTGAAACTTGCAGGTGGTTATGCTATTGAAAATAAAAACCTGGTACAGGGAAATTTTTATTTTGGCGGATTTGGAAACAGAGGTGTAGATAATGGAAAGGTTAGACAATTTAGAAAGGTATTTCGGTATCCGGGAATTCCGATTTATAATATGATGAACACTAAATTTCTTAAATTTATGTTTGAAAATGATTTCCCTCCCTTAAGAGTTAGTGAATTAGCTATAGGAAATCAACTTATTAATCATTTTGATTTTGCAGTTTATTCGCAGGGATTAATTACAGAATCTGAATTAGGAAATTATTGGATAAATATTGGTGCTCAGGTAGATATTAAATTCAAACATTGGTATAATTTGGAAACGACATTTTCAGCAGGTGTAGCGAAAGCATGGTCGGAAAAAATAACGGATTGGGAATGGTTCTTATCTCTAAAACTCTTAAAAGATTGAGTATTTAACTATGTAATAGCAAAGTAAGAATGTCAGTACTTTCACCAATTTAGAAATGTCAGTAATTAAAATAATAAATATGTAATTAATGTATTGCATTAGGGTAACGGAATGAAGGCGTAGCCGTAATGGAGTTACCCTAATGCTGCGATCAAATAATTCCTTCTTTTGTCCTCTTTTAGCCTTTGATTCATTTTCCTCCATGGGTGATCCTTTGGAACTTTATGTGATTTATATCCTTTCTTTCCAGGTTTATCTTTTAACGATTTGTAACTTAGCTCCTGCTCATTAAAATATATATGCATTTGTCCATTAAGCCATTTGCATATAGTTACATTCTGTTTTGGTTTTGGTAGAGGAGCAGTTCCTTTTAGTAACTGGATATATCCACCATTGAGATTTATTGTATAATCATTCCTTACCTGCCGGTATGTTTTGTAGCAGAATATATCTTCCAGTTTATATCCCTTTGCCAATCTGTGCACATCCGGCAGTTCCGGGTTAACTGCAAATCTCTGGTTAAACTTGTTTATAAAAACCTCCTGAAGGTATCTATTAGCTTCGGCTATGTTTGATATACCCTCGCGTCTTAATGCTTTTATAAGTCTGTCCTGAAGTGTCCTGTTAAAGCGTTCTACTCTTCCTTTTGCCTGTGGAGATTTTGCAATGATTAACTCAACGTTTAACTGCTTCATTGCACGCCCAAAATCTGTAAGTTTCTCCTTGGCATAGTAAACACTGCCCCTATCGGTGTATATGCTTCTGGGTATACCATATTTGTTTACATATTCCCACATTGTTAACAGTACATCCTCTGTATTCTCAGATGAAGCAAACCTCAGATATACTCTTCCTGTAGCATCATCAACAGCATTTAACAGGCAACACTCAACTCCCCGGGATTCAAACCAGTCGTGATGACTACCATCAAACTGAAGCAATTCTCCATAGCAGCTTCTTCTTTCTCTTTTTCTTCTATGTGGTCTCTTTTTCCTGATTGACGTTGTTATTGATCTCTGTCTCAGCCAATTTCTTAGAGTCTCTCTGTTCATTGAAATATTGTGATATTCTTCTAACATCTCTGAAAACAGTGTCGGTCCATAATCCGAATACCGTTTCTTGTATATCTTGATTATTTCTTCTTTTAGCTCCCTCGGATACCCTCTGTTAGATTTTATCCCTCTGAGTTTGTGTATTATACCCTTTGCTCCTTCTGCTTTAACCCTTTTCAATATCCGGTAAATCTGTCTTTGACTTAATTCCATTAGACTGGATGCTTCTAATACAGAGATCTTCTCTTGCTCTATTTGTGATATTAGCATTAGCCGGTCTATTTCTTTTGTACTCAATGTCAATGTTCCTTTCATTTGAGATTTCTCCTTTTTTGAGAATCTCAAATTCTTACTATTTTTACTGACATTTCTACTTTGGCGAATCTATGACATTTCTATATTGGTATTACAATTGAGTATTTAACTAGGAATAATATTTGTTTTCTATTAATATTAAGTGCAGGTTAATAAATAAGTTATATGCACAGATTAAATCCTAGACTTTCAAATAGAGTTTTGTTATCTTTACTTAGTTTTTAGAAGAAATTGAGAGTAGAAATGAAGACCGACCATATTATTATAAATGGTGATTCTAGAAAAATGAAAGAACTTGAAGATGAATCCTTGCATCTCGTTGTAACTTCTCCACCTTATTGGCAATTAAAGGATTATGGTTCTGAAAACCAAGTTGGCTATAATGACAGCTATGAGAATTATATCAACAACCTAAATCTTGTATGGAGTCAAGCTCATAGAATTTTACATAAAGGATGTCGTTTATGTGTAAATATTGGTGATCAATTTGCTAGAGCCGTATATTATGGAAGATACAAAGTCATACCAATTAGAACAGAAATAATAAAATTTTGTGAGTCGACTGGATTTGATTATATGGGGGCTATAATTTGGCAAAAAAAAACAACCACAAACACCACGGGCGGAGCATCTTTGATGGGTAGTTATCCCACTCCAAGAAACGGAATCATATCTATTGATTATGAATTTATCCTATTATTTAAAAAGCTAGGTCAACCAATCCCGCCAGACAAAGAGTTAAAAGAACAATCAAAAATGACCAAAGATGAATGGAAAACATATTTCTCCGGACATTGGAATTTTGGTGGTGCCAAACAAAACGGTCATATTGCAATGTTTCCAGAAGAACTACCCAAAAGATTAATAAAAATGTTCTCTTTTGTTGGCGATACTGTTCTTGATCCTTTTTTGGGAAGTGGTACAACAACATTAGCTGCTAAAAATTTAGGAAGAAACTCCATTGGTTATGAAGTAAATTCTGAGTTTATACCCTTCATAAAAGATAAGCTCTCTGTAGATGATACTAAAATGTTTGATGAATCAAATTATACTTTTAAAGTCCAACAAAATATTTATATTGATTTTGAAAAAGAAATTGAGAAATTGCCTTATAAATTTGTTGATCCTCATAAATTTGATAAAAAAATTGATCCAAAAAAACTGCAGTATGGTTCAAAAATTGATAGCAATAGTGGAGCACGAGAAGAGTATTTTATTGTAAAGGAAATAATTAGTCCTGAGATAATAAAGTTAAGTAATAATATAATTGTAAGATTAATTGGGGTGAAAAAGAAAAAAGAGATAAATGGTAAAGCTATTAAATTTCTTGAGAGGAAAACAAAAGGGCAAAAAGTATATATGAAATTTGATGTGGACAAATATGATTCGGAAAATCATTTGCTATGTTATCTTTATCTTAAGAATAAAACTTTTTTAAATGCTCATTTAATAAAGGAACAATTAGCAGACGTCGATGATTCTTTTAACTACAAATACAGAAACAAATTTTTAAACTTAGTGCAGTATTCAAATGGCTAAAAAATGGATTGTTAGCAGAGACGGACGAAATCTTAAATTTAAAAGTAAAACCTTGCTTAATTATGCAATGAATCGATGGGACTTGAATAAAGCTCATTCGGTTGCTTTTTATAAAGCGGTAATTGCGTTGTGCTTAGGCTTAGTAAACAAAGCAAGGTTTTTGTTTTAAGTAATACTGTTAGACTAAATTAAAAATAAATTATCTACATTGTACTCTAATTTAATATCACAGTTTTTGGGTAATGGATAAAATAAGTTAGTTTCATTTATTAAATGAAAAGATGATGAGATTTTCAGAATTTAAGAAAAATATAGATGCGGGTTTAAAAGCCACACTTGGTGACGAAGAATCTTCAGAGCGCGTTAAAAATTTAGAAGCAATTCTAAATATAATTAATACAGTAAATCGTACTTTAATATTAGATGATGTACTACAACTTGTACTTAAAAATGCAATCAGACTTACAAATTCAGAACGGGGTTTTATTGTTCTTAAAGGTAAAAAAGATGAACTTGAATATAAATTAGGTTTAGATTCAGAAAATCGTGAAGTTGCAGAAGATTCTTTCAATGTAAGTAATTCAGTTGTTGAAGATGTTTTCCTCACTGGTCAATCAATATTTCTAGAAGGGGCACAAAGCGATACTAATTATGATCCCACGAAAAGTATCCTCAAATTAGATCTTCAAACCATTCTCTGCTCTCCGCTTATAACAGAAGGAAAAAAGATAGGTGTAATATATGTTGATAGTAAGTTCTTGCAAAAAATAAAAGTGCGTGAGATTACCGGAACGTTTGAAATACTTGCTGGACAAGCTGCTGCTGCCATTAGAAACGCACAGCTTTTTAATGGGCAGGTTGCTGCAAATGCTGCTTTACAGGAAGCAAACACTCAACTGATAAAAGCCGAGCGTAAAACTTTGAAATCAAGTATCGATTCTGAAATCGGTCAGTCACTTCAGGGTTTGGTTCATCTGGCATTGCTTGAAACGGAAAGTTTAATGCGAACCATTGAAAAATCTCAAAAAGATTATGAAGGCAATTCAAAAAATAGCAACACATTATTATTTGACAGATTAAAACTAAAAGCTAAAGTATCTATTGACAGTATAAGAAATATTCAGAAATACGCACAGGTTCTTCTTGAGACTTCTATCCTTAATCTAAATAAGGATACCGGCGATATTAACAGAACGCTTCAATCTGTTATTAAATACCTTTCTCCAATGAAAAAATTTAATTTGATAACATTCAAGACAGAGTTAAATAATTTACCTTCCTGTAAATATGATTCGGAACAAATACAGCATTTATTTGTGCATATATTTACCAATTCCGCAGAAGCAAAAAGAGATGCACAAATATCTATAAAATCACATTCGGATGAGGATGTAATAACCCTGGAAATTGCCGACGATGGCCCAGGATTTCCCACAGAGATAAAGGAAAAACCATTTAGTTCATCAATAATAGAAAAAAAGGGTGGTTATGGATTATTTCTTTGTAAAAGTATTGTAGATAGACACAATGGAAATATGGAGATTATAAATTCGGAAGGTGGCGCTAAAATTAAAATTACTTTGCCTGTAAATTAATTATGTCTGAATCCCTGTTAAAATATTTTCGATTGTTATATGATTCAATCAGATTTCCTATTCAGGTAATAAACACTGAAGGATATGTGATATACGCAAATGAATTGTTTACGTCTCAATGGGGTTATACATTATCCGAAATTAAAGAGTACAATGTATTTAATGATAATGAATTAGCCAGAAGGGAAATTAAACATTTAATACAAGATGCTCTGGAAAAACAAAAATATTCTACGGTTGATAACTATGTTGATTCACTTCTATTAAACAGAGATGCCACAATTCCATTACTTGAAACGAGTATTTTTCCAATCAACTATGATAATGAAATATATGCCGTACTTCTTCACGAGGATCGAACTGAGCAATTTTTAGCCGAAGAAGAGATTAAGAAAGCAAGAGATATGGGTAATGAAGCAGAGAGATTGAAAAACACTTTTCTTACAGTACTTTCCCATGAATTAAGAACCCCTTTAAACATTATTTTAGGATATTCTACAATTATTAAAGAAAACTTAAGAGATAGGTTTACCGCAGAAGAAAAAGTATATCTTGATAATTTGTATTCCGGAAGTTCCCGGTTATTCAAAAGTATTACGCAAATGCTTGAGTTTGCTCAGATTGAAGCTGGTAATTATAACATGGATATTAGCTCATACAATCTCTGCGAAATAGTGCAAAATTCCATAGCTACTAACAAAAAAAATGCCATTGATAAAAATTTAGATATCAAAGCATATTATGAAAAACAAAAGATCTATGTTGATATGGATTTACAATGTACTGAAACAGCAATAAATAATCTTATAGATAATGCCATTAAATTTACCGCTCAGGGTTATATTGATGTTGAAGTAAATCTTTTAGAAGAAAGGGGAATAGCAACCTGTAAAATAAAAGATACAGGGGTTGGTATCTCATCTGAATATCTCGATCATCTTTATCAACCATTTAGTCAGGAAGATTTGAACATAAGCAGAAATTTTGAAGGAAACGGTTTAGGGCTTGCATTATCGAAAAGGTATATAGAAAAAATGGGTGGTTCTATTTTAGTTGATAGCATTAAAGGTGTGGGAACAACATTAACAATTACACTTCCACTTTCTAAAAATCAGATGCGAGAATTACCTGATACGGTTTCCCGAAGTGATATTGATTTCAATAAAGTTTTAATGTTTGACGACTCAGGTGAATCCTATGATCTGATAAAGGTTTTTCTTAGAGACACTTATAATTTCGAAGTATATCAATTCGATAATTATGATGTAAGTATAATAAATGAAAAGGAATATTCGGTTATTATTCTGGATGTAACAAAAAATCTGTGGGATAAATGCCTTGAAATGGTAAGAGAAATTAAAGAAAATGATCCCTTTAAACGACCTGTTCTTGTGTTATCAAGTGAGTTCATGCACGATAAAATCGCTCAATTTTATCAGGTGGGTGCGGATAAATTTTTAGTAAAACCATTTTCTAAAAATGATTTACTCACGGCGATTGAAAAGATTACAGTACAATAAAAAACCATATGCTCTCCATTGTCCGGCAAATTCACCATCTTACTGAGAAGACTATAAGGCTACTCTTAAATCATATTTAACGGAATCTATAATTCATAAAGCTATTGTATTAATTAAAAACATTTTTTACCATCAATTTGCTATTTATGTAATAATGAAACTTAAAAACTTGAGAAAAGTAATTAGAGATAGTGCCAATGAAAAGCATGCTAAGACGATGCAGTGGTTTTTTAAAACAGGCAAGGGAGAATATGGTGAAGGAGACAAATTTGTTGGAATAAAAGTCCCAGTACAAAGACAAATTGCTAAAAAGTTTTTGGATTTAGAAAACGAAGATTTGAAAATATTGCTAAAATCTAAAATCCATGAGGAGAAATTAATTGCCCTTCTAATTCTTGTGGATAATTATCAAAAAGCAAATGATAAAGGAAAAGAAAAAGTTTATAAGTTTTATTTAAGGAATAGTAATAAAATTAATAACTGGGATTTAGTAGATCTGTCGGCACCTAAAATTATGGGAGAACATCTCCTGAAAAATGATAAACAAATATTATTTAAATTTGCCCGATCAAAAAACCTTTGGAAAAGAAGGATAGCTGTAATTTCAACATACACATTTATAAAGAACAAACAATTTAAAACCACATTGCAGATTTCGGATATATTATTAAATGATGATCACGATTTAATTCAAAAAGCTGTTGGATGGATGTTAAGGGAAGTTGGGAAACAGGATTTAAAAACATTGGAGAATTTTCTAAAACCACGATATAATAAAATGCCGAGAACTATGCTTCGATATTCGATTGAGAAATTTCCCGGGAAGAAAAGAAAGAAGTACTTAAAAGGAACTATATAGTTTTGAATATGGAGAAAAGAATAAATTATTCATCCGGCAATGTTTGGGAAGATGCAATTGGTTATTCCCGTGCAGTAAAAGTTGGTAACTTAGTGGAAATATCCGGGACTACCTCAATAGATGGAGAGAATATTATTGGGAAAGGCGATCCGTATAAACAAGCAAAAGTTATTATAGAAAAGTTCTCTTCCATTTTAAATAATGCCGGTGGGTCTCTTAACGATATTATCAGAATAAGAATGTATGTGATCAATATCAAACATTGGGAAAAAATCGGTGAAGCATTCTCAGAATATTTTCATGATATAAAACCCACTGCTACTTTAGTTGAGGTAAATGCTTTAATTGATCCTGAGTTATTAGTGGAAATGGAAGCAACAGCAATTATTACAAACGATTAGAAATTTTAGAATTAAATTTTATTACTCTGTATATCTATTTAATAATTTTGCAATAAACCGATACTATTTTAAATTATATATTCTTATTTAATATTTAATAAATATCAACAACAGAGGTAAAATGGGTAGAAAAGATATATTAAAAGAGAAGGACTCTATTTTTTTTACTGATGAAGAAGACCCACGCACATATTCATTATCAAATCAGTTTGCTGAACATCTGGAATTTGAATTAGTCCGGGATAAAATTACAGCAACAGGAGACGATGCATATTATGCATTATCTTTAGCTGTTCGTGACCGCCTTGTAAAAAAATGGTTACGTACTCAGAATCAATATTACGAGCAGGATGTAAAGCGAGTTTACTATCTTTCTTTAGAGTACTTAATGGGTAGACTATTAGGCAATGCTCTTATAAATATGGATCTCTATGAAGAGTGCTATAATATTCTTAAAAAAGATGATTATAGTTTGGAAGAAATAAGAGATTTCGAGAGGGATATGGGATTAGGCAATGGCGGTCTTGGCAGGCTTGCTGCATGTTATCTGGATTCGATGGCTACTTTGGAACTTCCTGCCTTTGGTTACGGCATCCGTTATGAGTATGGAATATTTGAACAGGAAATTGAGAATGGATATCAGGTTGAATATGCCGATAGCTGGCTTAGCGGGGGGAACCCCTGGGATATTATGAGAAGAGATTTGGTATATAGAGTTAAGTTTTATGGAAAGGTTGAAAGAGTTGAGAGTAAAGATGGAAAATTTTCATATGAATGGGTTGATACCGAAGATGTTTTAGCTTCGGGCTTTGATGTTCCTATACCAGGGTATAAAAATAACACAGTTAATAATTTAAGACTATGGCAGGCAAAGGCACCAAAGGATTTCAGTTTTATAGATTTCAATAGTGGTAATTATGTAGCATCGGTAGCAAATAAAAATGAATCTGAAACAATATCTAAAGTTCTGTACCCAAACGACAGTTATGTTGAAGGAAAATTCCTCAGGTTAAAACAGCAATACTTTTTTGTTTCAGCAACATTGCAGGACATCATACGAAAATATAAAGTTAACCATGACACGTTTGATAAGTTTGCAAAAAAAACCGCAATCCAATTGAACGACACCCACCCCGTTATTGCTATACCTGAATTAATGAGAATATTAATTGATGAAGAAAATATGAGTTGGAAAAAAGCCTGGAAAATAACTTCAAGCACTTTCGCTTATACAAATCATACCGTTGTTCCGGAAGCACTTGAAGAATGGTCTCTTCAGTTATTTAAAGAACTCCTGCCCCGCCATCTTCAAATTGTGTATGAAATAGATAGAAGATTTATTGATGATGTAAAGAAAAATTATACAACCGACGAAAAAATACTTTCGCAGTTATCAATTATAAACAAAATGAATAGCGGGAGCGTTAGAATGGCAAACCTTGCTATTGTTGGAAGTTTTGCTGTTAATGGTGTTGCTGCTCTTCATACGGCAATTTTAAAGGAAAGATTATTTTTTCATTTCAACAAAATATTTCCCGGCAAGTTTATTAATATTACTAACGGAATTACACCAAGAAGATGGCTGAAAACTGCAAACCCGTTTCTTTCAAAAATAATAACCGAAAAAATTGGAGATGAATGGATTAGAAATTTAAATGAACTTAGGAAATTAGAGGAGTTTATTGATGATAAGGAATTTCTGGAAAGTTGGCGCAGTGCAAAATGGCTGAATAAGCAGCTATTGATTGATTATGTGGATAAAGAATTAAATATAAAAATTAATGCCGAGTCAATATTTGATGTTCAGATAAAGAGGTTTCATGAATATAAAAGACAGCTCTTAAAT
This sequence comes from Bacteroidota bacterium, assembly GCA_022562275.1. Classification (GTDB taxonomy): domain Bacteria; phylum Bacteroidota; class Ignavibacteria; order Ignavibacteriales; family Ignavibacteriaceae; genus BMS3ABIN03. The sequence continues at coordinate 30,874 of JADFPP010000004.1, read as the reverse complement.
GTTTTGCATGTTATTACTCTCTATAATAGGATAAAGGATAATCCTAACATTAAAATGGTCCCACGTACTGTAATATTTGGTGGGAAAGCTGCACCGGCTTACCAGATGGCAAAATTAATCATTAAGCTTATCAATTCTGTTGGCGAAATTGTGAATAACGATAAAGATGTTGGTGATAAACTAAAAGTAATTTTTATTAAAAATTATTCTGTTACACTTGCCGAAAAAATTATTCCGGCTTCTGAACTTTCAGAACAGATTTCTATGGCTGGGTTAGAAGCTTCCGGAACAGGAAATATGAAGTTTGCATTAAACGGAGCTTTAACAATTGGTACCATGGACGGAGCAAACATTGAAATCAGGGAAGAAGTAGGTGACGATAATATATTTATTTTCGGGAAATTAGCACATGAAATAATTAACCTAAAGGAAAATGATTACAATCCTCGAAGCTACTATGAAGAGAACAAAAAATTAAAACGTGTAATAGATATGATAGCCTCAGATTTTTTTAATAAAAATGAACCGGGAATTTTTTCGCCAATAATAGACAGTCTGTTAAATTCCGATCAATATTGTCTGCTTGTAGATTATCAATCTTATATAGAAAAACAAAATGAAGTAACCAAAGATTATTTGGATGTAGATGCATGGACAAAAAAATCAATTTATAATGTAGCACGGATAGGAAAATTTTCCAGTGATCGTTCCGTTAATGATTATGCCGAAAAGATATGGAACGTTCAGGCAGTACCTATTGAAGATGGTGTAAAACTCAAGCATTAATATAGACGAAAAACCGAATTGCCAATAAATTAAAAAAGTTAAAATAAAATAATGAGATTTATTAATTATGGAATATTCAATTCATCCTAGTACTCAAATTGGTCATGTTCATTTAACCGTAGCAGATCTGGAACGATCAGTAAAATTTTATTCTGATCTTCTCGGATTTCGTGTTACAGCAAGATTTGGCGACTCAGCAGTTTTTTTATCATCCGGGGATTATCATCACCACATTGGATTGAATACCTGGGCAGGACCGGATGTAACTCCACCGCCTGAGGGTCATTCCGGTCTTTATCATTTTGCAATACTTTATCCAAATCGACATGAACTTGCCAAAGCCTTCAAAATATTATGGGAAGCAAAATATCCTCTTGAAGGCGCTTCAGATCATGGTATTACTGAATCAATTTATATAAAAGATCCTGATGGAAATGGAATTGAAATCTATTGTGATAGACCCAATGAATTTTGGCCCACCGACGAGAATGATAATTTTTTATTGGTCACTTCACCACTAGATCTTCCGGGTTTACTTTCAGAATTGGATCTACAAGAATAAATAAGAGATGAATATTTGGATTATTCTGAATATTTAATTATTTATGTAAGTACTTACGTAAATAATATTATAATATTTAATGCTGGACACCGACATACTTTTTGGAGTTAAACTAAAAAAAATTAGCGAGTCAATAACTTCACAAATTGCTAAACTACTAATTAAACAGAATGTAGAATTTGAACCCAGAGCACTACCGGTTTTACTCGTACTGAAAGAAAAAGAATCTGTAAACATAAATGAAATTGCTGAAATACTTGGAATGACCCATCCGGCAATTGTGCAAATTACTAATCATCTTAATAAAGTAGGATTTATTAAGCATAATAAATCTACGATAGACAAAAGAATTACACTTCTAGAGTTAACGGAAAAAGGCACTAGAAATTTAACTTTGTTAGAACCATTAATTGTTGGCATTCAGAACACAGTTAAATCGATAATAAATGAAATTGATAGCAATTTAATTTATTCAATATCAAAACTTGGTAAAGCAATCGGAAACAATATTTTAATGAACAGAGTTCTAGATGAATTAAGACAAAAGGATTTAGCAGAAATTACTATTGTTCCATTTAAAAGAAAGTACAAATCAGATTTTAAACTAATAAATCGTGAGTGGCTTAAGAAATATTTTGAAGATGAAGGATTGGAAAAAGAAGATGAACGATTTCTTAATAATCCAGAGAAAGAAATTATAAATAAAGGCGGCGAAATATTCTTTGCAATTCTAAATAACAAGGTTGTTGGAACTTGTGCCGTAATTAAAATTGATGACTTTAGTTTTGAATTGGCTAAAATGGGGGTTACCGAGAAAGCACAGGGAAAACAGATTGGAAAAAAGTTAGCCTTAACTGCAATTGGTTATGCTGTTGATAAGGGGGTCGTTAAGCTGAAGCTTTACACAAGCGAGAAGCTTGTTGCTGCTATTAATCTGTACAAAAATCTCGGTTTCAAAGAAAAAGTGAAAAAGGATGATCACAGGTATAAAAGAGCTTTGATTTATATGGAGTTAGATTTAAGTGGATAATAATAGTAAAGTTGCAATTTGAAATAAAGGATAGGTATTTTGCAGATAAAATTATTTTAACAACAAAAATGTAAAAAACGAATGTTTGATTATTTAAAAAAATTATTAACCAATGAAAGCAATCTGGAATTGTTAAAGACGAACGATGTGGTTGATCGGGTCGATCGTAATAAACAATTACAAATTGCTACTGCCGCTTTATTTATTGAAATGGCAAAAGCAGACGGAGAATTTACGGAAGAGGAAAGAGAGAATGTAATCCAATCTTTGCAAAAGCAATTTAACATTGATGCTGTTTATGTAAATGAACTGATGGAGCTATCAAAATTAAAGTTGAAAGATAGCGTTAGCTTATTCGAGTTTTCAAATGTGGTGAATGAGAATTTTACAAATGAAGATAAAAATATACTACTAAAAAACTTGTGGCGATTAATTTACACGGATAAAAAATTAGATAAATATGAAGACCGGTTAATAAAAATAATTGGGGGAATGATGAAAATGGATCACAAACAAATTATTAATGCCAAATTATTAATCAGGCAAGAGCTTAATCTGGATTAGCTTAAATTTACATTATGATTTTTTCAATTACCTTCGATGCACAATAATTTTTAGTCTTTATTCAATTCTTTTTCTATTAACCTTGTAATTTGCGAGTATGTTGGTTCAACCTTGCTTAAGAATCTAGCAACAATGTTTCCATTTTTAGAAATGATAAATTTTTCAAAGTTCCATTTTATGTCAGACTTTTCAGTAACATCGTTGTTAGTTAACCTTTCATACAACGCTGATTTGTCCTTACCCAGGATTTTAACTTTATCGAATAGCTGGAAAGTGATTCCATAATTTGATGAACAGAATGTTTTTATTTCTTCATTCGTCCCCGGTTCCTGTCCTCCAAAATCATTGCAAGGAAACGCTAATATTTCAAACCCTTGTGAATTATATGTCTTATATAATTTTTCAAGTCTTTCATATTGTGGAGTGTAGCCGCATTCACTTGCAACGTTCACAATTAATAATACCTTACCGTTATAATCTGAAAGACTAATAAGACTGCTGTCCATATCCAACACTATTATATCATTAATGTTTTTCTTCAATTCTCCTTCTCCTTCGGAATTCACAATCTGAAAAGCAAAAATTTGAATGCTTATAAAAAAACAGATTGATAAGGTTTTGTATAAGTTCATTTTCATTGTAATTCCTTTTAAGTTGTTTAAGTGTTTGAGTAATATTTTCACTAAATGTTTAAAAAACTATTTTTTATTGTGTCTATATAAATCCATAATAGGAAAGGATGTAATTGGTTCAAAGCCAAGTATTTCCTACTTCGAATGGATTTTAAAACCAAGATATTGACCGAGAAAAAATCTCATCGATAAATAAAAAATTCTTCATAAGACTAATAAAGTGATTAACTCATCACGGCTGCAAAAGAAGCAGTGTTAACAATATCATCAACACTGCAGCCACGGCTTAAATCAAAACAAGGTTTTTTTAATCCCTGGACTAGTGGACCGATAGCCTCTGCTCCTGCAAGCCGCTGTGCAATTTTATAACCAATATTACCGGAATTTAGATCGGGAAAAATTAGAACATTTGCTTTACCGGCAACAGAACTTCCCGGAGCTTTTTTTAGCCCAATTGATTCCATTATAGCAGTATCAAACTGAAGTTCGCCGTCTACATTTAAATCGGGTCTTTTTTCTTTAACGAACTTTGTGGCATCAATAACTTTATCAATTAATTCATGCTGTGCACTGCCCTTTGTAGAAAATGAAAGCATTGCAACATAGGGCTCTTCACCAGTTAATTTTCGATGATTATCAGCAGTGGAAATTGCAATATCTGCTAATTGATTTGCATCAGGATCGGGAACGACTGCACAATCAGCAAAGCTAAACACTTTATCGGGAAAGAGCATAAGAAAAAAGCTGGATACTATTGATATTCCATCAGGCATACCTACGCACTGAATTCCTGCTCGCAAAATATCTCCGGTGGAAGCTATTGATCCTGCAACAGTTCCATCAGCCATTCCTTCTTTTACCATCATTGCACTAAAGAATAAATCCTTAACAACTGTTTCACGTGCTTGCTTAATTGTTATTCCTTTATGTTTTCGCAGATTAAAAAATATGTTTGTAAAATCACTTAACTTATCTGAATTCATCGGATCAATAATTCTTATACCTTGAAGATCAACATTTAATTTTTCTGCATCTTTTCTAATAACTTCATCATTACCTAAAGTAATAACCGAAACGGTTTTATTCTTTTTTAATATTTCAGCAGCTTTTAATACTCTTTCATCATGCGATTCAGGAAGGATAATTGTCTTTTTAAGATCTGCAGCCTTCAATTTTATTTTATCCAATAATTCCAATCCCATTGGTTTCTCCATATATTTCAAAATTCAATATAAAATTTAATAAAATTAAAAGTGAATGTTTATCATTCAATCATTATAAGTTTTTATCTTTATAAGAATTACAAATGTGAAATAAATTTTGTGATATATTTTTGTACATGAGGATTATTAAAAGATCTTGTATGGGTGTAGTATTAATTGACCGGATAAATACCGGCAAAACATTGATTTTTGATAGTAAAACCAATACATTCACATTCTTAATTTTGATATGATTTCAGAGAATTTACACCGGCTGAAAAACAGAATCGGCAAGCAATGTGCGGCTTCTAAAAGAAATACGGATGATATTAAATTAATAGCCGTATCAAAGCATTTTGGAATAAATGAGATAAAAGAAGCTAACAAATTAGGAGTTTATGATTTCGGTGAAAATAAAGCTCAGGAGCTTAGAGATAAATATCAACTTTTAGCTGACAAAGTTACCTGGCATTTCATTGGCACCTTGCAGCGCAATAAAGTAAAGTATGTTGTAAAAGCCGCATCACTTATCCACTCAGTGGATTCGATTTCGCTAACTGATGAAATAAATAATAAAGCTGCCAGGCTTGATAAAGTTCAGAAAATTCTTCTGGAGATCAAGACTTCTTCGGAAGAGACTAAAGCTGGAATTGAACAGTATGAGCAGATATTATTTTTGGCTGATCATTGTAAATATTTAGATAATATTCGGTTGATTGGTCTAATGACAATGGCGCCCTTCACAGATAATGAGCTTTTAATTAGGAAAAGTTTTTCCGAATTGCGTAAATTAAAAGATAAATTAAATAAACAAGGTTTCAATCTAAGTGAACTTTCTATGGGAATGACTGTTGATTTTGAAATAGCAATTGATGAAGGTGCAACTATGCTTAGGATTGGTTCGGCTATTTTCGGACAAAGGGATTACTCCAAAGACTGGAGGATAGTATGAAACTTACACCTGAAAATATTAAATCTCAGGAATTTAGTAAATCACTCCGCGGGTATAATACAGAGGAGGTAAAGGCATATCTGGAAAAACTTGCTACCGAATTTGAGGATTCATTAAATGAAAATGAAGAAATAAAAGAAGAAATTAAAAATCTTAGTGAGCGTGTTACTGAATTTATTAAGATGGAAAAAAATATGCAGGATACTTTGGCTAAAGCTAAAGAATCCTCATCCAGATCACTTGAATCATCACAAAAACAATCTGAATTAGTGATTAAGGAAGCAGAAATTAAAGCTTCGGAAATTATTAAAAAGGCAAAGGAAAATGCTAACGAAATAAGGGATGCCGTAATAATATTAAGAGAAGAAAAGGATTTAATAATATCCAAACTCAAAGCAATGGTAAATTCCCAGGTTAACTTATTTGAAAGTAAAGTTCAAAGAGCCGGTGATGAACAGGAAAAACCAAAAAAGCAAAAAGCTAAAGATGAATTTAATGTCGATGTTGATGATATAGTTGATAAATTACTGTAGTTATGAGCGTACTAATTTCAAAAATAAATGAAACAATTGAAGTAATTAGAAAAGTTACTAAGGAAGATTACCCTATTGGAATAATTTTGGGAACAGGACTGGGTGGATTAGCAAAAGAAATTGATATACAGCATGAGATTGAATATGAAGACCTGCCGCATTTCCCGCTCTCAACCGTTGAATCACATCACGGGAAACTGATTTTTGGAAAGATAGAAGAAAAAAGTGTTGTTGTAATGCAGGGCAGATTTCATTTTTACGAAGGATATTCAATGGTGCAAATTACCTATCCTGTTCGTGTTATGAAATTTCTCGGTGTTAAAACGTTGCTCGTTTCAAATGCATGTGGTGGAATGAATCCGGTTTACAGCCGGGGCGATATTATGTTAATGGCAGACCATATAAATCTTTTGGGTGATAATCCATTAATTGGTAAGAATGAGGATGAGCTGGGACCAAGATTCCCTGATATGAGTGAACCGTACAATCTTGAACTGATTACATTGGCTGAGAATGTTGCCCTGGAAAATAAAATAAAAGTTCAAAAAGGTGTTTACGCTGCTGTACCAGGACCTAACCTTGAAACAAAGGCTGAATATAGATTTTTAAGAGCTATTGGAGCGGATGTAGTTGGCATGTCAACAATCCCGGAAAACATTGTTGCTAATCATATGGGCATAAAAGTTTTAGGTATTAGTATTATTACGGATGAATGTTTTCCCGATAATTTAAAACCGGCAAATATTGAAAAAATTATTGCAACTGCTATGGAAGCTGAGCCAAAGATGACTTTAATAATGAAAGAAGTAATTAAGAGGTTGTAATGAATAAGAAATCTCTGATAAACTATATTGCAGTGTTACTGCTTGGTGTTCTTATTTATTCTTCAAATTTTTTAGATACTGACTTATTCAATTTTGGCGAAAAGAATTTTGCTGTTTGGTTTGTACTTTCACTATTGTGCTTTGCTTGCGGCTGGTATATTAATAAAGTATTTCAGTGGAACCGGGGAGGGAAGATAGTTTTTGCTGTAATAGTTGGGATAACATTCGTCAGCATTTTAATGATCACTTTTTTTGCGGATTATTTTGGTGCGAATGAGTTGCTAACCGAAAATCTTATTCTCTTTAGTTTAAGAAATATTACTCTTGGTTTAATGGCATTTTTTGGTCTTGCAATTCAGGAAGTAATCCATACAAGACGAAATACAGAAGTGCTTGAAGGTAAAGTAAAACAATTGGAAACAGAAACTGATATATCAAGGAAAGATGCGGAACTAATTATTAAAGAAGCCAATTTAAACGCAAAACAAATAGTTAATGATGCTAGGATAGAAGCAAAGAAAATTATTTCAGAAAAGGAAAGAGTAGAAAAAGAACTAAAAGAGTTTATTCAAACGGAAAGAGAATTAATTAAGAAGTATGAAAAAAAATAATTACATGTATCAAGAAATATTAACTCAAATTAATGTTTAAACAGAATATAGAAAAAATAGGTTATCCCGAGATAGAAAAACGTATCTTAAAATTTTGGAAAGACAATAAGATATTTGAAAAAAGTGTATCGACTAGAAGCAAGGATAAATTGTTTACGTTCTATGAGGGACCTCCAACTGCAAACGGACAGCCGGGGATTCATCATGTTATGTCCAGAACATTAAAGGATTTAGTATGCAGGTATAAAACTTTACAAGGATACCGTGTTGAGAGAAAAGCTGGCTGGGATACACATGGATTACCGGTGGAAATTGAAGTCGAAAAGAAGATAGGGATTAAACATAAAAGTGAAGTTGCAGAATATGGAGTTGAGAATTATAATAAAGCGTGCCGCGAATCTGTTTTTACTTATCTGGATCTATGGGAAAAGATGACTACCCGTATGGGATATTGGATTGACCTTGATAAAGCCTATATTACTTTAGATAACAAATATATAGAATCTGTTTGGTGGGCTTTGAAGACGCTGTTTGATAAAGGACTGATCTATAAAGATTACAAAATTGTTCCGCAGGATCCCAAATCGGAAACAGTTTTATCTTCACACGAGCTAGCGTTGGGTTACAGGGAAACAAAGGACCCTTCTGTTTATACGCTGTTTAAGATAACTAATAAAGACGAATATTTTCTTGTTTGGACAACTACTCCATGGACACTTATTTCAAACGTGGCACTTGCTGTAGGGCCGGATGTTATTTATGTTAAAATTAATACAGACGGCAAAAAAATTATTCTTGCTAAAGAAAGACTTTCAGTTATTGATGGCGATTATGAAATTCTTGAAGAGATGAGCGGTAGTGAATTAGAAGGTATTGAATACGAACAGTTATTCGATTATATAAATGTAAATAAAAAGGCTTTCTATGTTCTTCCTGCAGGTTTTGTAAGTACGGAAGATGGTTCCGGAATCGTTCATATAGCACCTGCTTTTGGTGCGGATGATTACGACCTCTCCAAGGAATTTGATTTGCCGATGCTTCAGCCGGTTACTCGTGGTGGACTTTTTACAGATGAAATAACAGATTTTGCCGGATGTTTTGTTAAAGATGCAGACAAGGACATAATTATTAAGTTAAAGCACGAAGGAAAGATCTACAAAAAGGGAACTATAGTACACACTTATCCTTTTAGCTGGCGGAACGAAGATGTGCCGGTTATTTATTATGCGCGTGAATCATGGTTTATAAAAACAACCAGTATTGCCGGTCGTATGATTGAACTTAATAAAACCATCAACTGGCAGCCACCGGAAGTAGGTGCAGGAAGATTTGGAAATTGGCTTGAAGAAAATAAAGATTGGGCATTATCGAGAGACCGTTTTTGGGCAACACCGCTTCCAATTTGGGTTTCGGAAGATGGTGATATGTTTGCTGTTGGAAGTATAGATGAACTTAAAGAAGGGTTTATTGAAGAAAATGATAATAGAGTTTCAGTAAAAGAAATTGAAGATATTGATCTTCATAAACCATTCATAGATAAAATTTTATTTGAACGAAACGGAAAGATTTATAAGCGCACCCCGGAAGTAATTGATGCCTGGTTTGATTCTGGCTCGATGCCGTTTGCCCAGTACCACTATCCTTTCGAGAATAAAAAAGAATTCGAAGATAATTTCTTTCCAGCTGATTTTATTTGTGAAGGCATTGATCAGACAAGAGGATGGTTTTACACTATGCATGCAATTTCTACTATGTTATTTGATAATGTAGCTTACAAAAATGTTATTGTAAACGAATTGATCCTTGATAAAAAAGGTCAGAAAATGTCAAAGTCAAAAGGTAATACGATTGATCCGTTTACTTTGTTTGATAAATATGGTGCCGATGCTACAAGATGGTATCTTGTAACAAACAGCCCGCCCTGGCGCCCCACATTATTTGATGAAGAAGGATTACTTGAAGTTCAGAGAAAATTTTTTGGAACATTGATTAACACTTATTCTTTCTTTGCACTATATGCTAACATTGATAAATTTAAGTATGACGAGGAACAGATCCCTGTTGAAAACAGAGAGGAAATTGATCAGTGGATAATTTCCAAATTAAATTCTTTAATTGCCGAATATAAAAATCTGATGGACAACTATGATGTTACAAAAGCTGCAAGGGCAATATCAACATTTACAATTGATGATCTCTCTAACTGGTATGTAAGAAGAAGCAGACGCCGTTTCTGGAAATCAGAAATGAATCAAAATAAACTTGCAGCGTATCAAACTTTATATGAATGCCTGATAGCGGTTTGCAAATTAATTTCTCCTTTTTCGCCGTTTATATCCGAAGAAATCTATTGTAATTTGAATTCAGTTACAGGCAACGAGAATTTTGAATCTGTTCATTTATCAGAATTTCCGCTTATTACATCAATCAATAAAGAGTTAGAAATTAAAATGAAGGTAGCTCAGCAAGTTGTATATCTTAGCAGGGCGATGAGAGCCAAAACTAATCTTAAAGTAAGGCAGCCGCTAAAGAAAATAATGGTTGTTGTAGATAGTAATAAGAGAGAAGCATTGTCTCAGATGAAGGAGGTTATCTTAGACGAAGTTAATATTAAGGATATGATTGTATTGGAGGATGATTCTTCAATTGTGAACAAAACTGCCAAAGCAAATTTTAAAACATTGGGTCCCAAATTGGGTAAAAAGGTTCAATTGGTTGCACGCGAAATAAAAAATATTGGCGCTGAACAGATCAAGAAACTTGAAAGCGGAAATTCAGTACAAATAACAATTGAAGGGGAAGAGTATTCTATTATACTTGAAGATGTGATAATAATAAGCTCTGAAATAAAAGGCTGGGTTGTTGAAACTGATGGAAATGTTACTGTGGCAATTGATACGGAATTGGATCAGAAACTGATTGAGGAAGGTATTGCCAGAGAATTTGTTAATAGAATTCAGAATATGAGAAAAGGTGCAGGCTTTGAAGTTACAGATAAGATAAGTATCCGATTTACAAGCAGTGATATAATTAATAGTGCGGTTGAATCATTTACAAAATATGTTGTTGCAGAAACCCTTGCGGAAAATGTAGTAAATGTAGATAAGTTAAATGGTGGAATTAAGCAAGATTGGGAAATTGGGGATCATTCTTGTTCGATTCAGATTGAGAAGGTAAAGTCTTAGCAAAAAGAGATTAATTAATTTAGAAAAATATACTAATAGAAAAAAGTATTTAAAAAAAATTCAACTGAAGGAAAAGGTAAAGTGAGGAAGAAAAAATCTATAACAAAAAAAGCTGCAAAAGCTGTAGCAAAAAAAACTACTGCTAAGAAATCAGCAGTAGCAAAGAAGAAAGTTACGTCTAAAAAAACTTCATCGGAAAAGCCAAAGACGAAGAAGAAATCAACTAAAAAGGTAACATCAAAAAAAGCCGCCGCTAAAAAATCAGTTAAAAAGAAAGCAGCGGTTATAAAAAATAAAGTTACAACCAAAAAAACTTCATATACAAAACCAACGACGAAGAAAAAATTCGAGGTAATAAAAACCACTAAAAAGGTAACTGCAAATAAAACTCCTAAATTAGCAACAAAAAAGAAACTACTATTTAAGAAAGGATTAGTTAAAACTTACGTCCTCACACGTGCTGAATTGATAAAAAAAATAAAGGGGTATAGTAAAAAAAATCTCGAACATTTTAGGAATATTATAATTGAAAAAAGAGAAGAAATTTTAGAAGATCTTCAGAGTTTGAAGGAACAAATGCTCGATCCTGCAACAGGTGAATACATAAACGAGAATTCACCTTATTCATTGCATATGGCCGAACAAGGTACAGATGCGATGGAAAGAGAAAAAACTTTTCTTTATGCTCAAAGAGAAAATAAATTCCTCGGTTACCTTGATGATGCTCTGAAACGTATAGATACTGGAACTTATGGAATTTGTATTGAGTGCATTGAATCTCCACAGCATCTTTGTGAATCCTGCCCATTAGTACCTAAGGCAAGATTGGAAGCAGTACCACATACACAGCATTGTTTACCAATCAAGCAGAGAAAAGGCGGTCGTTAGTATTCTTTAGAAACAAGCTATAATTTATATGACATTATTGTTCTTCAAAGGTTTAGTTTGAAATTAATATTCATTTCAATATTAATATTATTTGCCGATCAGTTTTCGAAAATTTACGTTAAGGGATTTTATTTTCCATTAATTAATCTTGAACATTCAGGACTTGCTAATAGTAAAAGCATTCCTATTATAGATAAATTCTTTTACATCACCCCTGTCGAAAATCCGGGTATTGCTTTCGGAATAGATTTAGGACCGGAGGTTAAAACAATTGTTTCCATACTTACAATAATCGCCACACTTGGTTTAATAGTATATTCATTCAGAATACGGAAAGAGGATTTTATTTCAAGGCTGTCTATTACAATTATTTTAGGAGGGGCTTTAGGAAACCTAACTGATAGGATTTTTTACGGATACTTTTATGGTTATGGATCTTTGCTTTCGGGTAATGTAGTTGATTTCCTTGATCTGAGAATATTTGAATTTTTCCTTCTCAGTAAAGTTATGGGTATTTTTGTTTTTAATATTGCAGACGTAGCAATTATTCTGGGTGTTGTAACTTTACTGTTTGCATTATCAAGGAAGAGGAAAATTGCCCGCCAAAATAGTATTGATAAAATAGAAAACAGTTTAAGTTTAGATTAGGTGGATTATTGCGCGTAATATATTTTACATTTGGTGTAATATTCATAGATCAGGTATCAAAATTCTACATTAAAGGAATTAAGATTCCATTTTTAAATTTTTCATTTTCCGGGATGTATCCGGGTGAATCAATATCTGTAATTGGTAATTTATTTAAAATTACATTTATCGAGAATCCAGGTATGGCTTTCGGTTTCAATCCGGGATCGGAGTTTAAATTATGGATTTCTATATTTTCATTAATTGCCAGTATTGGCTTGCTTGTATACCTTTATATAGAAAGAAACAAATCATTAAGCCTGCGTATTGCCCTTGCAATGATTTTGGGAGGTGCAATAGGGAATTTAATTGATCGTACTTTTTATGGAATTATATACGATTATGCCCCGATATTTTATGGGAAAGTTGTTGATTTCTTTGATTTCGATTTCTTTAAATTCACAATTTTTGGTCGGAACTATGATAGATGGCCCATCTTCAATGTAGCAGATGCATCTGTAACTATAGGTGTATTTATTTTGTTATTATTTTACAGACATCATACAAAAGAAGGGATTGAACCAGTTGATGAAGAATTGTTAACAACCTCAGAAAAAATTAATGGCAATTTAAATGAAGTTATGGATGATGAAAAGAATGCAGGAAATGATTTAGCCGGACGAACTGAAGATGACCAAACTGATAAATGAAAAAAAATATCGCTTTGAAATACCTGAAGGAAAAAAGAAGGAGAGGATAGATATTTTCCTGGCAAACTCTATTGAAAATGCCACCCGGTCTAAAGTTCAAAAATTAATTGAAGCAAAACTGGTTACTGTGAACGGGGCAGTTGTAAAATCAAATTATAATATAAAACCATCCGATATCATTGAAGCTGTTCAACCAATATCACCACGACCGGAAGATGCCGAGCCGGAAGACATTCCGCTTAACATTATTTACGAAGATGAATATCTGTTAGTTGTAAATAAACCGGCAGGAATGGTTGCTCATCCGGCGTATGCAAACTATACCGGAACACTTGTAAATGCGCTGCTCCATCATTCCCAAAAACTAAGCAGTTTAAATGAACCGGGGAGGCCAGGAATTGTACACCGCCTGGATAAAGATACAAGCGGACTGCTTGTTGTAGCAAAGGAAGACTGGGCGCATGCAAAACTTGCAGAACAATTTGCACAACATACCGTTGAAAGAGAATATTATGCTGTTTGTTGGGGTATATTCAATGAGACTGAAGGAAAGATTGAATCTTTAATAACACGAAGTAAAAAGGATAGAAAAAAGTTCACGGTAAGTAGTGTGGAAGGGAAGGCAGCAATTACATTTTACGAAGTTATTAAAGAATTTGAATTCACGTCATACGTAAAGCTGAAATTAAAAACCGGCAGAACACACCAGATAAGAGTTCATCTTTCCAGCATTGGCAAGCCTGTCTTTGGGGATGCCTCTTACGGCGGCAGGCAAATAAAAAGTGGATCTAATATTCCGGGGATAAAAAGCAATGTGAAAGATCTTCTGGATATAATGACAAGACAGGCTTTACATGCTAAAACTTTGGGATTCATTCATCCTAAAACAAGGAAAATGATGCGTTTCCATTCGGATCTTCCTGATGATATTCAACTTCTTATAGCCAAACTATCTGAACCTTTCTCTGATAAGTAAATTCGATAATGATTATATTTATTATTGAAATTATTTAATCAACTATATAAATTTAAAATGACAACTAATTCACATACTGATATTTATAAAGCTCGGATAGAATGTGACCGGAGTAGTTGATGCTATCAATTTATAACACGCTTAGCAAGAAAAAGGAACTATTTGAACCGATAAATCCACGGGAAGTGAAAATGTATGTTTGCGGACCTACCGTTTATGACTATTTTCACATCGGCAATGCGCGCTCATTTATTATGGCTGATATTGTGAGAAGATATATTGAATATAGCGGATATAAAGTAACCTATGCGATGAATATTACAGATATTGATGATAAGATCATTAAAAAAGCTAATGAAGAGCAGAGCAATTACAAATCGTTCGCAGAAAAGTATGCAAATGCCTTCTTTGAAGACTATGCTAAACTGAAAATGAAGAGGGCTGATATATATCCGAAAGCTACAGAACATATGGAGGATATTATTGAAATGATAGAATCATTGGAGAAGAAAGGATATGCATATAATGTTGATGGTAATGTATTTTATGATGTATCAAAATTTAAAGAGTATGGAAATTTAAGCGGAAAAAATATTGATGATCTGATTTCTGGTGCAAGAATAGAAATAAATGAAGAGAAGAAAAATCCCTTGGATTTTGCACTCTGGAAAAAAGCAAAGTCCGGCGAGCCGTATTGGGATAGTAAATGGGGCAAAGGCAGACCCGGCTGGCACATCGAGTGTTCTGCAATGAGCTGCAAACACCTCGGAGAATATTTTGATATACATGCCGGGGGTAACGATCTTATTTTCCCGCATCACGAAAACGAAATTGCACAGAGTGTCGTATTAAATGATAAACCGTTTGTTAAATACTGGCTTCATTTTGGATTTTTAAATATTGAAAACGAAAAAATGTCTAAGTCTCTTGGCAATTTCTTTACAGCAAGGGATGTGCTGAAAAGATATTCTGCTGAAGCAATAAGATTATTTTTTACGCAGGCATATTATCGTGGTCCATTGAATTTTAGTGATGAACTGCTTGCTGGTGCTGAGAAAGGACTGGAAAAGTTTGAAAATCTTGTTGATAAAATAAACCTGGAATTAAGTAAAAACCAAACCAATAGGGTTATACCTGAAATAGATATAAAGCAGTATGAAGATAAATTTATTGCTGCAATGGATGATGATTTTAACACAGCTCAGGCGGTTGCAGTAATATTTGATTTTGTAAAAGAAGTAAACCGTACAATAGCTGAGAATGAAAATATTAATACTGAATTTTATAAAAAAGTAAAATTATTTTTAGAAAGAACAGCAGTAGATGTTTTGGGAATTATTAATTTTGATGTTGAGGATAAATCTGCAAATAAGGATCTCGATGTAAATTTTATTCGACAAATGATTGATAAGAGAAAAGATGCAAAGGAAAAAAAGGATTATGCTCTGGCAGATAAAATAAGGGATGAATTAAAAGCTCTTGGTGTTGAACTTAAAGATTCTAAAGAAGGTACAACTTATAAATTTGTTAAATAGTTATTTTTTGTGATATTCAAAAAATCAGAATTACTCTTTTTCAAAAATATTCCCCACCCCCAAAATATAATTAGGGTCGAGAGTCTTTTTAAGCATTCTCATTTTGTTTACATTTTCTTGCCCATACATTTCTACAAGATATTCTGTTTTATTTTTCCCAACTCCGTGTTCGGCTGAAAATGTACCACCCAGATTAATAGCACGGTTGCATATATTTTTGTAGAGTAATTTGCCCACTGTAAATTCTTCTTCCGTTTTGGGCAGCATATTAAGATGAAGGTGTGAATTACCCAAATGACCATAAATAACATAGTCTAATTTCTTTTCTTCTACATCCTTTTTAATAGCATAATAAAAATCGATAAGTTTTTCATCCGGCACCGCAACATCTGTTCCGAGCTTTCGAAAATTGTTTAATGTAATGTATTCATTTACGTTTGTGGAAATTGTATGTCTGAATCCGATAATATTCTCTTTATCTTTTTCAGTAAGTGCAAACCAGGCATCTTCTTCTTTTCCGCCATACTCTAAAAACAGATCTGTCCATTGTTCAAGTAAAATATCTTCGTTCTCTTTACATTGCTGTTCAAACCACACAGCCGCTTTTGCATTGGGCGGAATGTTTGAATAATCGTTTACTAAAAAGTTTAATGAGTTTTCATCAAAAAATTCCAATGCGGCGGCATCTATACTATCGTTCTTGTTCACAGCCCGTGTTCGGTAAGATTTATCCCGTGCTTTTGTTAAAAAATTCAAGGCACTTTTTTCAGATTCGAAAAACAAAATGCATGAGATCACTTCAGCAGGCATAGGTAACAACTTTGATTTAATCTTTGTTATTACGCCTAACGTCCCCTCCGAACCAATGAACAGATCAATTGCATCCATATTACGTTTGCAAAAATATCCCGAAGCGTTTTTTGTTTTCGGCATTTCGTAATCAGGGAGTGTTAATTTAATATCTTTTCCGGAAGATGTTTTTAACGATAAGGAAAGATCATCTGCAAAATTTTCTCCTCTATTCAGATTAAGAAAATCTCCACCAGGCAGTATTATTTCTAATTCTTCAACGTAATCTCTTGTAGGACCATATTTAAAAG
The DNA here is from genome assembly GCA_022562275.1 of Bacteroidota bacterium. GTDB lineage: Bacteria > Bacteroidota > Ignavibacteria > Ignavibacteriales > Ignavibacteriaceae > BMS3ABIN03. The sequence goes on along the minus strand of JADFPP010000004.1, from coordinate 14,157 downwards.
TTCTTGCGCCGGATGCATTAGTGGCAACCGTTCCGCCAATAAAGCAATTAGGCTCTGTAGGATCAGGCGGATACAGCAATCCTTTTGATTTCACAGCATCCTGTAATTCAGAAAGCAGCACTCCCGGTTCTACGATTGCAAAGTATTCTTTTGTGTTTATCTCAATTATTTTGTTAAGCTTTTCTGTGGAGATAACAATTCCTCCCTGCGGAACTCTGGCACCTGTTAATCCGGTTCCGTTTCCCGAAATTGTAACTGATTGTTTTTTTTCGTTTGCTTCCTTAATAACTTCTGCCACCTCGAAAACATTTTCCGGAATATAAACCGCATCGCAGAATCCTTTTGTGTTGGAAGCATCAATTAAATAATTTTGAATTTCATCCTGTTTGGTTTTAATTATCATTCTTTTTGTTGTGATTTGTGGATTGAGTCGCTATCAAATAAGTTGACCAGATAATCTTTTTGTTGATAAAAAACCGTTGTCAAATGGACTCCTTCGGAGAAACGGTTAAATTATTAATTTGGTTATTAGGTAACCCACGACTTAAGTCGTGGGTTTCTGAAACAAAAAAGTCTTTTCTAACCGTTTTACCTGTACGCCTCAGGCGTAACAGTTTATCAAAACGACTGATCAACTTAAGTTTCTAAGTATATAAAGATATTCTTTTTGAATATCTATTTCAGGGATCGCTTTACCATTTCTATTAATCAAAATATTTATTCCTAATTTAATAAAAAATGAATCCAATGCATCGAACATATTTACTTCGGGAAAAGCAGTATCCCGCAAATGATGAATAAGCTTTAAAGTTTTAAAACCATCGAACCAAATTTTCTTCTGATGTTGTAACTGCTTGTCAGATTTCGTGTTACTTAAAATCTTTTTCCATTGTGCGGTATAATTATTTAGTAACAGAAAGTTATAAAGTTCGGCATGTATTTCATTTGACCGATTTAATAAAATCTGTGGATCAATAAATTCATCCGAATTGTATATCATCAGCCAATCCTTTAAGATTTCGAATACGGAAGGATTAAGTAATAAATATTCATTTCTAATATTAGCAATGAACCTTGTTACACGCTGCCCGGTACCAAATGGCACCCGCCATGAACTTCTATTAGATGGAAAAACAGTTGTTGAATTAATCTTACCAATTTTAAAATTTTTAGAAAGTTTTTCTAAAAAGTAAAAATCCTCAGCTGCTTTTCGCTTGTTCATTCCACCTGCTTTTATATATGCATTGTGATCACAAACAATAGTTGAGCCGATAGTATCAAATGCATAAAGTGATTCCGCATATTCTAATCCAACCACATAATATCGCAAGTATATTTCATAACAAATTATTGCAGCACTGTTTATATCATTCCCATCAATCTTATGTTCATAGTTTATAATTGCTACTGAATAGTTATTTTTATTAAAGTCAGTAATTACCCGCGTTAGATAATTAGGAGGCACTTTGCAATCAGCATCAAGGCAGATGATCAGTTTATTTGTCTCGGTTGAATAATCAAACACAGTAAGCGCAAGATCCATCCCTATCTTTCTTGCTAAACCAACACCGCTATGTTTAGTATTAAGTTCTCTGCCGTTCGATGAAGCATCTATTAATCCAACTTGTAAGCCAGATCGTATAATCTCTGCAGCAAATCCATCATTACTATTTGAATCAATAATTGAGTATAACAGATTCAGGCTTTTCAGATTATCTGCCGTCACTTCGGTGTTGGAAGAAAGTGAATTATTAATCACAAATAAAACTAAAGATGATGTAAAGTAAGTGAAATCATTTTGTGAAAGAAGAGCTATTAAAACCTTTATATTATCATATTCGGCAATTGCAGGAATTACGATTACATTACTAATTCCTTTTTTGCTCTGCCATTCAATATTATAATCCTTTAAAGCATTCTGATTTAAGAATGTGATTACATTATCCGGTAGGTTTTGCATCCGCTACGAAGTTCTTTTCGATTAAAGTTAAAATCCGGTTGTAATCATTACCATCAAACCAATTAATATTAACACCTTCACGTTCCATTTTTCTGAACCAGGTCATCTGCTTTTTTGCAAATTTGTGTATTGCACTGTTCAGTTTTTGAAACATATCATTAAAGTTTAAGTCGCCGAGCAGATATAGACTAACATATTTATACTCCAATCCGAAAAATGCCAGCTTATCGTGAGTAATACCCATATTTAAAAGATTACTTACTTCTTCAATCATCCCCTCATCAAATCTTTTCTTCAATCTTTTGGTTATACGTTTATTTATTTCGCCTCGTTCAAATTTAATTCCAATGTTCAATGATGAAATCGAACAGTAAGCCTTGCTAATATTTTTATTATCAGTCTCTTCAATTAAGATTGCTTTTATTATTCTTTCTTTATCAATCAGATCAGTAATGTTATGCTGCTTTGGTTTTAAACTTAATAGAATTTTACGCAGTTCTTTTTCAGAAAGATTATTTAACTCATTTATTTTTTCTTCTGAATTATCTGCCCGTTTTAATTTATAATTCTGTAAGATTGAACTTAAATATAAACCTGAGCCGCCTGTAAGAAACGGGATTTTCCCATTATTTTTAATTTTTTTAAATTCCTTGTAAAAATCCATTTGGAAGTTATACAGATTATACTCCCCGGTTGGTTCAACAATATTAATCAGATGAAACGGAACGGTATTACCATCTATAACATAATCAGTTAAATCTTTACCTGTACCGATGTCCATGAATTTATAAACCTGCCGTGAATCCGCCGAGATAATTTCACCATTTAATTGGTATGCCAGATGAGCCGCTAATTTAGTTTTTCCTGTAGCAGTTGGTCCAAGGATGGTAATTAATTCGAATTTCATATGTTTATACTTGTCCGCCTCCGGCGGAATTTCTTGTATTGGTCATATGGAACTCGTCCCGACCTGCTTACCGGACAGGCAGGTTCATCGGGACTCGTTTCATAACTTAATATGCAGCACATAAACATCACTATTATTGTTTACTCTGCATCAGTAATAATCGGAATGTGGATTGTGAAAGTAGTGCCTTTATTTATTTTACTGGAAAACGTTATTTGTCCTCCATGCAAATCAATAATTTTTTTGGAGATAGCTAAACCAAGTTTGTTTCTCCCCTTACTTTCAGAATAACTGGTTATGAAAATTTGATCTTTATCCTCATCCGGTATTCCTTTTCCCGAATCCTTCACATATATTTGCAAGTAACCTTCCTTTTTATCAGTACTTATAAATAATTTACCATTTGCTTTCGTCACGTCGCAACCATTTTTTATAATCTGGTATATTGCCATGAAAAGTTTACCAGGGTCAATATTCACTTTTGCATCATCGCCGGTTTTCTTAAACAGATTTACATTTCTTGAATCGCAATATTCCGAAAGTAGTTCGATTATACTATCCAAATACGAATTAATACTAACTTTTTCGAAACTTAATACGAAATCAATTTTGTTATAATCGAAAGTTGATTGAATAATATCCCAAAACAAATTTGCCTGTTTTTCAAGTAATGATATTATATTTTTGATTTTCTGAGAAAACTCACCACCGTTTAAAAGAGATGTATAGCGATTAATTATATAGATGGGAATTAAAATGTTTTCTGTTAAAAATTTCGCGATATGATCATTTGCTTGTTGTTTTTCTTTCTCAATTAATTGTTCAAGCTTCTTGCTTCTTTCAATTGCAATAGCAGCTTGTTTTGTTATCAACTTTAACTGTTTGATTTCCTCATCCGAGTAGTTTTGATTTTTACGTGCTAGTTGAAGTACGGCAAGAATTTCCTCTTGTTCATTTATCAAAGGAAGGTATACTATCTTCTTTAATCCGGCATCTCCGGGCTGGTCGATTTCTTCTACGAAGCGGCTATCCTCTCCAGGGTTTTCGAAATTAAGAACTTTTCTTTGCAGGGCGCATGTTCCGGTAAGCCCTTCGGAGGATTTAAATTGAATCTCCTTTATTATTTTATTATCGTTGGCGAACTTTCTAATTTCACCGGCAATTTCATTTATCCGGTATATTTCACCAGCTTCAGATGATGTTAACTCCCGGAATGTTTTTATGATGGATTTTGTTGTATCGTAAAGCGTTAACTGAGTATGAATAACATCTATGCGTTCAAATAGACTTTGAAAATTAATATGCTCAGTTTTATTTTCAGGTTCAGGAACTTCTTTTTTCTTTTCTTCTAAAGCAGTATTGCTTTCTTCTTTTATATCAGAATTGTCGGGCAGAGCAAAATGAAGATCATTATTTTCAATCGCCTCAATACTAGCATCGGCAGCAGTAATGGAGTCCAAATCATCTTTATGAATTTCTTCGTTGATAGATTGGGATATCATTTCCATTTTCATATCATTAACGTTTCTATTCTCGCTCTCTTTCTTAGACTCAGGGAAATTTTCTTTGTGCGTTACAGATGCTATAAATGATCTCGGTTTTATTGAGTTTGCAATATCAAATTTGACGCTTGATTTAACAGGTATTTCCGGAATTATTAATTCTCCGAGAGTTTCAATGTTCTTTTTAATCGAAGGTGATTTTGAAAAAAAAGATTCTAAATCACTATTTTTAACCAGGTATAAAAGACAATTATTAATGGCAACTGCAGATGAATTTCTGCGAGTATTTTCAAATAGCTCTTTCTCCCCGAAGAAATCATTGAAAATCTTATTGCTAATATAGTTGTGAGAAGGGAACTTTATTTTAACATTACCCCGCAGCAATAAATATAGTTCATTCGTATCGTCACCAGTCTGATAAATCACGTCTCCTTCATTTATATGTAGTAAATTATTCGGATTAATAAGAGAATCAATTTCTGAATCACTAACCCCGCTGAAAATTTTATTCATTCGTATTTCTTTAATGTTCTTGTCTATCGTCATTATCTCTTTTGAATTATTTTTTATATAGTTTAATCAAATTTTCACCTCATAATTTAAGCCAAATCTTAAACTTTTTCATTGGCAAATATAAAACAACTTGAATGAACGGAAAAAAAATTTATTAAAGGCACTATAATATGCAAACATTTTGTACTAAATTATATATTATAATTTAAAACTCAGCAGAATCTAATTTTTATCCCTTGCATCATATCTATGGAAGAAAAAGAAATAATAAAACGAGCTCAATCTGGTGATAGGAAAGCTCTTGCTAATTTAGTGAAGATTCACGAACAGACTATTTATAATTTTGCATTTAAGATTTGCAGGGATAAAGATAAAGCCGAGAATATTATGCAGGAGACTTTTTACAGTATGGTAAAATCACTGCATCAATTTGATGGAAAATCAAAACTCTCTACCTGGCTGTTCAGGATAGTATCAAACCATTGTTTGATGCTTGCCCGGAAAATAAAAAATCGCCCGTTTGTTTCGCTGGAGGATGATGAAAATATATTTGAAGAAAAATATGCCGTTGATTGGAGTACGTTGCCAAATAAAATTGCTGAGAATGAAGAGTTAAAAATTATATTAGACAATGCCATTAAAAAATTGACTCCCGATTATAGAATGATATTTCTTCTTCGTGATGTTGAAGGATTTTCAACTGAGAAAACAGGAGAAATTGCTAATCTGTCTGTACCAGCAGTAAAATCAAGGCTCCATCGGGCCCGAGCATTTCTAAGAAATGAATTAAGTAAATCATTACAATAATGAACGAAAAGACAGTTACCTGTAAAGAGGTTATGAATTATATTTGTGAGAGTCTTGGTGAAGACCTAAACTCTGAGAAATGTATCACAATAAAAGATCATTTAGATGAATGTTTGGATTGTAAAAGTTACTACGAGACGGTTGAAATTACAATCGATTGTTACCGCAAGTATAATGTAAAAATGTCGAAAGATGCACATAAGAGGTTAATGAAATTTCTTGATCTTGATGATTGTGATTAACAAAACCGGATAAAAGAATAACTCTAAATTATAAAATACTTCGGAATTAAATTATAATCTGTAATCAGAATCAGAAATGAAAAAGAAAAAGAATGTGAGGAGAGACTAATTAATAAATCAGAAAGCAATTGATTTAGTTCCAATTCAGTTGAAGCGATTATAATAATAAACCTACAAATTTACATTTAATAAATTTTTTAGTTGACAAATAAAATTATAAAATATGGTTTTGTTAGTTCAACTATTTAAAGTAATTTTTTATCTGATCGATGCCTGATAAAGAAAAAATAAATATTAAAAAGAAGAAAAAAAGAGTTCCTCTGCCACAAAAACCGCCCAAAATTGAGAAATCAAAGAAGACTTACAACAGAAAAATAGAAAAGGACAAACAACGAAAAAATAAGGGAAAATAAAGCAAGGTCATCACACCAATAACTCTTCATACCAAAATGGATTGTCTTTATTTATAATTAACTCGTTTAAAGGTAAATGCAAAAGAAAAATGATTCTTGGTTAATAATACGTTTAAAAAAGTAGCACGATAATTGTTTCACACCTAAGAAATGTTAATGAAAGCATCCATTCTTATAATTAAATATGGTATAGTCTAAATAATACCTAATAATAATTGGTTTGTATAATTATAATCCTTATTTTACGAATCAAATAATAAAATATCCATAAAAAAATAAGGCAATAAATGCTCGACGACATAGACATTAAGATATTAAAAACACTTCAGGAAAAAGGCAGAACAAAAAGAAATCAATTAGCCGAAAACGTAGGACTTTCAGTTCCTTCGGTTAGCGAAAGATTAAATAAACTGGAGGAACACGGCATTATTGAAGGTTATTATGCTAAAATTAATAAACAATCTTTTGGTCTGGATATTATGGCATATATTCATGTGGTTATGGATTCTTCCAAACACTATAAATCTTTGATATCTCATGTGGACAAAATGCCTCAGATTCTTGAATGTCATTCTGTTCTTGGTGAAGGATCACATTTACTTAAGGTTGTTGTGAGAAACACCGAGGCGCTTGAAAAATTATTAAGCGAAATTCAAACTTGGCTGGGTGTTACCGCAACCAAAACAACATTTGTACTTTCAACCATAAAAGAAACAACAGCAATCAATATTTAATTAAGAAAAATAGGATAATAAAATGGCAAAAACAGTTTCACCCGAAAGCAAGGTTCTTAACTTTATTAAAAGTAAAAAGATAAAGTTTGTTGATCTTAAGTTTATGGATTTCCCGGGACAGTGGCAGCATTTTACTGTGCCGACCAGCCAGATTGATAAGGATTCGTTTGATGACGGATACGGTTTCGATGGTTCATCAATTCGCGGCTGGAAAAAAATAAACGAAAGTGATATGCTCATAATTCCTGATGCATCAACTATGTTCGTTGATCCATTTGCAGAGGCTCCGACAATAAGTTTTATATGTGATGTTTACGAACCAGCAACAAAGGAAAAATATTCACGCTGCCCGAGAAACATTGCACAAAAAGCTACAGCATATTTAAAAACTTCCGGTCTTGCCGATACAGTTTACTTTGGACCGGAAGCGGAATTTTTTGTTTTTGATGATGTGAGATATGATTCACAGCCGAATCATTGCTTCTATCATGTCGATTCCGTTGAAGGAAGTTGGAACAGCGGGAAGGAAGAGAATCCAAACTTAGGATACAAACCGCAATATAAAGGAGGATATTTCCCTGTGCCTCCAACGGATTCACTAAATGATTTACGAAATGAAATGGTGCTTAAATTAATTGATTGCGGTATTGATGTTGAAGCACAGCATCACGAAGTTGCCAGCGGCGGGCAGTGTGAAATTGATTTAAAATTTGAACCTTTGGTTAAATCTGCAGATCAATTATTAATGTTTAAATATATTGTTAAGAATACAGCTAAGCTTGGTAATAAAACTGTTACTTTTATGCCCAAACCAATTCAGGGTGATAACGGAAGCGGAATGCACGTGCACATTTCATTATGGAAAAAAGGGAAACCATTGTTTGCTGGATCCGGTTATGCAGGTTTAAGTGAAATGGCACTTTATTTTATCGGTGGAATTTTAAAGCATGCAGCATCCCTGTTAGCTCTTACAAATCCCACAACAAATTCGTATAAAAGATTAGTCCCAGGATTTGAAGCCCCGGTGAATCTTGCATACTCTCAATGTAACAGGAGTGCAGCAATAAGAATACCTATGTACTCGGCAAGTCCGAAATCTAAAAGAATTGAGTTCAGATGCCCCGATCCCTCGGCGAATCCTTATCTTGCATTTTCTGCATTAATGATGGCCGGATTGGATGGAATAACAAACCGAATTGATCCGGGTGAACCATTGGATAAAGATATATACGATCTTCCTCCTGAAGAATTAGCAAATGTACCTTCTACTCCGGGCTCGCTCGAAGAAGCAATTAAATCTTTAGCAAATGATCACGAATATTTATTAAAAGGCGATGTATTTACAGAGGATGTAATTGAAACATGGATAAATTATAAGATGGAAAAAGAAATCAAACCAATGGCACAACAGCCGCATCCGTTTGAGTTTGGGCTTTATTACGATGTTTAAATAAGAAAATTACCGATTAAGTGCCAGTCACTGTTAATGTGACTGGCACTTTCTAACTTCACTTCCAATACAATTTATATAATGTAACTGTTCTTGGGTTCGAATGATTGATACCAAAGCCGCCTAATGTCCTTTTGAATAAAATTTCTATTTCAATTCCGTCGGGTAAGATGTCTTGCGGTTTATATTCTTCTCTTAAAATAACGTAACCGGGTTTTTTAGCCATTAAATAATCGTGACTGCTATCATAATTAAATCTTGAATGATCCACCAATCCGGCAAAATCATAAACCTTTGCACCTGAAAAGCAACCAATTATTCCTACATCAGTTAATGCAACTGCTGTTTTCCTGTTTCCCGAATCCTTTTTTATAATTGATGCTATTTCTCTGTAAGATGTTTGGAATCCCTTTACAAATTCGTCGCTTGCCGGTTTAACAACATAAAATGTTATGAAACCATAACCAAAAATTGTTGTGAACAAGTAAATTATAAGGATTGTACTTTTAGTTTTTTCACTAATTTGGTCTTTGATAAAATTAAATAATAGAGCTACAATAATGATAATGAAAGGTATCAGCATCAAAGAATATCGTGAAATAACAGTTACATCTTTCAACAAATAAAAACCATAGAAACCTGCGATCCAAAGTATGGGTAATATTAAATCTTTTTCTTTAAGTATAGTTAATAAATCATGATACTTTCCGGAATTATTTTGCTTTCTTCTGCCGATAAATATCAAGGCAACTAACAGAGTAACTAACAAAACAAATTCTGGCAAGTTACCAGCCGCGAAAAGTTTCAAGGTCCTTGTTGCATATTCAAACCCAAAACTTATTAAGCTGCCGCCGGCTTTGTATAAATATGTATTCGGAATTATTGTACCAAAGTAATAATATGCAAACAACAACCATCCTGATAGTGTAATTATAGTAATTAGAGCAGATGTAAATAGTTTCTTTCCTGTTATTGTACGCGTGAAAGAATTGTAAAAAATAAAGATCAAATAAAATCCCAGGAATTCCGGTCTTGTAAGAATGGCAAGTCCGAATACAAAACCTCCAATATTCCATTTAAATTTATTTGTACTCTTATAAAACAAATAATAAATAGAAAGCAAAAGACTCATTGAAGCAGTCACTTCCATACCCGATAAACCCCAGCGTAAAAAGAAAGGATTGAGTGCGAGCGATAATATCGCAGCATAAATAATTTTTATGTTTATGTTTGCTTTTGATAAGATGATATAAAGCAGATATAGAGTTGAAAATGTGAAGACTAAGCTTAATAATCTAACAGCTGTTTCAGGAGAAGTAAATAACTTCGTTACTATTGCTCCAATGATTACCCACATTGGAGAAGTTGTACCATAAGTTTTTGTACCCGCAAATGAAAACCCCTTACCGCCGGATAAATCTTTAATAAAACCGATATGAATGAAAGTATCATCCCCAAGAAAATTTGGGTATAACAAGTAGGCAAGGAGAATACTTCCGAACCCAATGAACATTACGATTATTTTATGAGCTACAGGTTTCGTACTTTTTTTTAAGTTTAATAACAATAAATTATTATGAATTCGGATTGTAATTTAGAAAAGTCCTAAACTAAATTATACTCCACCCATCAATCAATATTTAGCTCACTCATTTACTACAATGTTATTCGAGTGCCAAAGACCACTGTTCTTCTACCAAAATAGCTATCTATATCATTCTGCATTAATTTTTTCACTACCGTTCCTCAGCAATCCATTCTTTCCAGATTTCCGGTTGATAGCCAATAGTAACTAACTTGCCGTTTCTAACAATTGGAGTTCGGAATAGAAGCGGATCGTTTAATAATTCTTCTTCGGTATCATAAACCATAAACTCAAGATTTCGCTTTTTGAACTGCTTGCTCTCTTTTGCCAAAAAGTTCTCAACCGGAATTGTGCGGGAAATATTCTCGAGTTCACCTTTTGAAACACCTTTAATATTCAAATCTCTAAAATGAAACTGAATTCTTCTTTCCTTAAAAAATCTCTCTGTTTTTTGGGTTTCCTTACATTTCTTTGTGCCGAAGATTTGAATATTCATTTTAAAATCTTTTTTTAACACCTTTCAATATTACCTGTTAAAAACTATCTTTATAATAAGTAATTTCAATTTGAGAAAACAATGATAAGAATTTTTCTCTTGCTTTTTCTTTGTACTTTATTAACTAATTCATTTAGCCAATCTCTTCCAATATTATTAGACGGAAAAACCGATGATTGGAATATTCCGGTTCCAACTTACATTGATGATATTGGCGACGGAAATATTTTTGATTTCAGAGATTTTTCTGTTACGAATGATGAGGATTTCCTATTTATACGACTAAATTTATCGCCTGAAAACAAACTGGTGGAAGACAACCAGCTTACACTTTATATTGACGGGGATGATAACAGTGGAACAGGAGTGTTTGTGAATAGAATTGGCGCAGAGTTAAGATGGGATTTTGGTTTTAGAAATGGATCATTTTATAAAAACGGCCAAACATTCATTTCATTCGCTGATATTCAATATAGAAGCTTGCCAACAGTTATCGATACTACTTATGAAATTGCAATTGGAAGAAATGTACTGCCAAATGGAACCGATCCGCTTTTTACTTCTTCAACCATTAAAATATTTTTTAAGGATAATGTAACAAACGGCGATTGGATGCCGAATAATGGGGAGGTATTCGAGTACAGTTTTGATGATACACCGACGCCGCCTGTTAACCTCATTGAAATTAACAGAGAAGATAACTCATATTTAAGAATCATGAATTATAATATCCTTTTTGATGGACTGCTTGATCCTGCTAAAGAACAATATTTTACCCGCATTCTCCAGGCAATTCAACCGGATATAATTTGTTTTAATGAATTTTTCGATTCTGACGCAATTCAAGTTCAAAGTAAAATAAATGAAATGTTGCCGCTTCCAAATGGAGCAAGTTGGAATAGTGTTAAACTAGATTTCGGAAATGTTACACTATCGAAATATCCTATAACGCAAAACTGGGCAGTTTATCCCGATCGTAGAATAACAGCTTCTCTCATTGATCTTCCGTCATATTTTAATAATGATTTGATGGTGATCAATTCTCATTATAAATGCTGCGGAGGTTCATCAAATAATAATACAAGGCAGCTGGAAGCCGACGCAACAATTGCTTTTATTTTGGATGCAAAAACACCCGGCGGTAGAATTGATCTTCCTGCAAACACACCATTTATGATACTGGGAGATTTGAATCTTGTTGGAGATAGACAACAGCTAACAACTTTGGTAACCGGGGATATAATAAACACTCAATTTTTTGGAAACGGCGGACCACCCGACTGGGACGGAACAGATTTAGAAGACCTTATTGCTCAACACACTGATAAAAGGACTGCATATACTTGGCGTAATGATAATTCATCATTCCCACCGGGAAGATTGGATTTTCAGATTTATTCAAATAGTGTTATGAGTGTTGAAAAATCATTTGTTATTCAAACCGAAATAATGAGTGCAAGCCGGCTTACTCAATACGGCTTACAGCAGTTTGATACACGAAATGCATCGGATCATTTTCCTAAAGTAACAGATTACAGTTTTACTGTAACATCAATTGCAGCAGAAAAATTTCAGCCGATGGATTTTAAGTTAGAACAGAACTATCCAAATCCTTTTAATCCATCAACCAGTATACAATATGCAGTGGGCAAAAGGCAATTTGTAAGTTTGAAGGTTTTTGATGTATTGGGTAAAGAAGTTGCAACACTTGTAAATGAAGAGAAACCCGCCGGCACATATGAAGTTAAATTTTCCGTAGGACAGGATAATATCCTGTCCCTTAGCAGCGGAGTATATTTTTACACACTAAGTGCAGGCAGTTTCAGAGAAACAAAGAAATTGATTTTAATGAGATGATCGCTATGTAATTGAGTTTTTGTAACAAATAAATGCTGCGAATTTGCGAATTAATTAGAATCGAATTTACATATTTAAATTTAAATGGGGTTATCCGGAAACCAGAAATCACAGAAATTATTCATTTTGTATTTTCCAGAGAATTCAATTGAAGAAATTTTTATATTAGTAACACGGGTTAATTAGTAAACTTTATTCAATCGTGGCAGATATTAATGATAGATAAAGCCGATTCTATTTTAAAGAAAATATTCGGGTATGATAATTTTCGCCCGCTTCAAAGGGAAATCATTCATCATGTTTTATCTAAAAAAGATTCTCTTGTAATAATGCCCACAGGCGGCGGTAAGTCGTTATGTTATCAAATTCCCGCTCTTATTTTTGATGGTTTAACGGTAGTAGTTTCGCCGCTCATCTCTTTAATGAAAGATCAGGTTGAACAGTTAAGAGAATACGGAGTTCATGCAATATTTTTAAACAGTTCACTCTCACCGGAAGATTACAGGGCGAATGAAGAAAAAATAAGGAACAACAAAGTAAAGCTGCTCTACGTAGCTCCCGAAACGCTGGCGATGGAAAAAACACTCGATCTTCTTTCTTCCGTTAAATTGGATTGCCTTACAATTGATGAAGCACATTGTATCTCCGAATGGGGACACGATTTCCGTCCGGAGTACAGACAGTTAGCAGAAATAAAATCACACTTTCCGGAAGCTGTTTCCGTTGCTCTTACTGCAACGGCTACTCCGCGTGTGCAGGAAGATATTATTAAAAATCTTCATTTAAAAGAATCCAAAAAGTTTCTTGCCAGTTTTAACAGGCGGAATTTATTTATTCAGATTGTCCGTAAAATTAATCCCCTTGAGCAAACATTAGATTTTTTGGGAAAGTATCCGGATCAATCCGGAATAATTTACTGTTTTTCACGCCGGCAGGTTGATGAACTTTACGAAGAATTACATCACCGGGGTTTTTCTGTTTTACCTTATCATGCAGGTCTGAGCGATACAGAGAGGAAGAGCCATCAGGAACAATTTATTAAAGATGATGTTCAGATCATTGTTGCTACTATCGCATTCGGGATGGGGATAAATAAGCCGAATGTAAGGTTTGTAATTCATTATGACCTTCCGAAGAATATCGAATCATACTATCAGGAGATTGGAAGAGCGGGGCGCGACGGGTTAAGGGCGCATTGTCTGCTCCTTTTTAGTTACGGTGATATCAGGAAGATAAATTATTTCATCGATCAAAAAGAAGATAAAGAAAAACGAATTGCAAAACTGCATTTAGATGCTCTCGTTCGATATGTAGAAACATACGAATGCAGACGTATTCCCCTTCTGACCTACTTCGGTGAAAGATATTCGCAGGATAACTGCAGTATGTGTGACAATTGTAACGCTGATGCTGAAGACCTCATCGATGTAACGGTAAAAGCACAGCAGTTTTTATCGTGCATAAAGAGGACCGGAGAAATTTTCGGCGCTGTTCATATAACCGACGTGCTGCGTGGTTCAAAATCAAACAAGGTAATTGCTAAAAACCACAATTCACTCTCGACTTACGGAATTGGAGTCGACCTTTCAAAGGAACAATGGATGAGTCTTTCCCGTCAATTCATACAGAAAAATTTAATTGAGAAGGACCTTGAGTTCGGAAGTCTGAAAGTTACCGGTAAGGGTTCTGAG
>JADFPP010000115.1 GCA_022562275.1 Bacteroidota bacterium | reverse complement strand
TAAACTCCGCAATATGAGTAGAAAGACAGAATCTGCTTATATACGGTGGATAAAAGAGTACATCCTTTTTCATCAAAAAAAACATCCTAAGGAATTAAACGAAAAACATATTCAAAGTTTTTTAACTCATCTTGCTGTTAATAAAAACTATTCCCCTTCCACCCAAAGCCAGGCCCTCAATGCAATTGTTTTTCTGTATAGAGAAGTTTTGGACCAGCATATCGGGGATTTTAGTTCGTTCAGAAAAGCAAAAGCAAAATTACACATTCCGGTCGTATTTTCTAAAACAGAAGCTAAATTAATAATATCTAATATGCAAGGTGTTCCTAAATTAATTACATCTATTCTTTACGGATCAGGCTTGCGGTTAATGGAAGCTTTGAGGTTAAGAATTCAGGATATAGACTTTGAACAGAATATGATAGTTGTAAGAAATGGTAAAGGAAATAAAGACAGGGTTACTTTACTGCCTGGTTCAGTTAAAGTACAGCTTAGAGAACATATCACTAATAGAAAGAAGATACACATTGATGATTTAATAATGAACCACGGGTATACAACCTTACCCTTTGCACTTTCTAAAAAATATCCAAATGCCGATAAAGAATTTATTTGGCAGTATGTTTTTGCTTCAGCCAGGTTTGTAAAAACGGATGAGGATAAGCAATGCAGGCATCATATTTTTGAATCAACTATTCAGAGGGCGATCAGTGCTGCAATAAAAAAAACTTCTATCTCAAAACACGGAACACCCCATACATTCAGGCATAGTTTTGTGGCATAGCCATTCCTTCGGAACTACTCACTTACTCGAGGCAGGGTATGATATCAGAACCGTTCAGGAGCTTCTCGGTCACAAATCAGTAAAAACAACAATGATCTACACTCACGTTATGAACAAAGGTAATCTCGGTGTCCGCAGTCCCCTGGATTAGCCGTCCTGTATCAGAAATAATCCAAACAAATTCTTGCATTTATACTTAGTATTTACATTCAATTTGAAATTCGAATTTTGAATTTATTTTTTGAAGATGCTGTTTACATTTAATGTTTGTTACCAACTCCAACCAGATCAACCAATACAAGCTTCAGCCCCTCAACAACGTGCGTTAAATGATCATAGCAAATTCTATCTGGTGTGTCTAGTGCAGAATGATAGTATGGATAACGGAAAAGTGCGGTATCTGTAATCATGATTGCAGGATAGCCCATTTTCCAGAACGCCCAATGGTCAGACCAACCGACGCCAGTAATTATTCCGGGCCACGCGCCTCCCTCGGACGGGAATTGTACCTGACGGCGAAACGATGCAATAACCTTCCGAACCAACCCACCGGAAGATAAATTTCCAACGACTGCGACGAAGTTGCCGTTTGAAGGATAAAAAAATCCAACCGGGAATGGATAGTGCTGGCTGTTAGCTTGTTCCGAGTAGTAACCTATTGTTTCAAGACTGAGCATTGCTACTATCGTTTCACGACGCTCCTTGCATCTTCTCGCATAAACCATGCTTCCCATCATACCCGATTGGAAGAAGGGAGGTTCTTCATTCACGAAGGCTACAAACCGTAAGCTCCGCGATATCTTCTTGCCGGAGAAAACCTTCGCCAATGCAAGCAGTGCAGCAACACCCGATGCATTATCATTCGCGCCGGGACAGTCAAATACTGTGTCATAATGAGCACCGACGATAACGATTTCGTTTGTCTGCTCATTCCCGGAAATTTCAACCTCTATGTTATAACAAGTTCTGCCCATAACTTCATAGCTTTGCCGTTTCACCTCATAACCGGCTTGCTCGAATGACAATTCTATAAAATCTGCCGCAGCACAAAGATTCGCGTACTGTTGTTGGATATTGCGCTCTCCGATTTCACTGGCAAGTCGCTCAATATCTTGCTGAATTGCGTCCCGTATTGCACGCTCTTCATTAGTTAAAGGTGGTAGGGGACCAGCATATGTTTTGTTAGGCATTCTGAACATTGTCAATTTCTAAGCAGATTTGCGTTGCAACTAATCCTCTCGTATCCAGGCGGTTGCTGGCCTTCGGTGGATAAGCTACACTGGAGAACATTCATACTATCCGGTATAAATCAACATTTATAAGGTAGATTAAATTTTATTTAAGAAATATTTATTGAATACCAAGTAATCTAATTTCATTTGGTAATAAATTTGGATTTGAATTCCATTCATCAATCAATATTGATAATTTTTTAACAGAATTAGTTTCTAAAAAAGAACTATTATACCATACTGAAAATTCCTTCCCTCCTATTTTCATAGCTTGTGTCGCAAATTCTATGTGCTGATCTTTTCCAAAATAATTAACTACTATAGATGAAACTATCTGTGGATAGAATCCTACCTTATTGAATATACTATTAGTCAATTTAGCAAATGTTATATCGTCGATCGATAGTGATTGACATAGACTATCTAAAGAACCAATGAAGAAACAGATTGCACCTATCTTTGGTCTTGGCTCATATAAATTATGCATATTAATAAAAGAAAAGCAAGATTCAAACCAGAGTAGGAATATTTCTTTAATAGTTTTAGTTCTTCTTCTTTTTGTATAGAAATTTATCATCTCTCCACCAGAATATTGTTTTATAACAGTGTTGCCCATGAGCCAATTGCCCGGAGCCTACGCACTTATCACAGGTAGTTTAAGTCTTGGTTATATGTACTTCTGCAATTCCGGGTGCTCAATCTTTGATAACTGATACCAAATATGTTCCTTCCAATTTGGATCGATTCTTTTTAATTCCTCTACAACTGAAAAAATTGCTTGAATAGAATTTCGGACATTTGAATAGAAATCTTTTTCATCTTTTTCCATTTGTTCAGTCATATTAGCAGGAAACCTGATTACCCTTGATTTATAATGAACCAGATCATTTCTCAACTTTACGAATTTTCCTAGTAATTCAAAGGCTTGGGATTCTCTATTAAATTCTACGTTTGATAATAATTTGGGAATTATGACCCATTTAGCTTTAACATCCAATTTATCCAGGTAATTTTCAAAAAATGTTTTTGAAGTTCGATTTATCGCATAATGATTAATTATTGCTTCTAAACACATTGCCGAAAAAATTATTGAAATATGACCAGCAGCATCTCGTTGATTTTTTATGTCTGCCGCTTCATTTAATAAATGTTCAATTTCCTTTTTATATTCTTCTTCACCTTCTTCTTCATATTTATTTGTTAGATATTCTATTCGTTCCCAAATTGATTTATAATCTTCTCTCAGTTTTATATAACTAAAGAAATTGTTTTTGCAAATTTCAAAGTAGTGCTCGCTATAAGAGGTAAATTGCTTTTCTTCCATTTATGTTGTGTATATTACTATTACTTACGAATATACTATCGTCATCGTATCTTCTTGATATTTTGATAATTCAACATAATAATAATAATAGTCTCTTTCTATTCTAGCCCGAGTATTTACAAATAATTTGTAAATGCAGTGTACTACATTCATATAAAAATTCTCCAGTATCTTCCTTTCATTTACACCTAATAATCCTCAATTTCATAGCTAATTATTCAAAATCACTCTAAATTTTTAGAGATGCGGTAATGGCTGATAACAATTCTTCTACCTCAGAGTTCACACCTTACGTTCCAGCAAACAAAACAATGAAGGAATTAACTTTTAAAGTCGCTCTTCCTTGGAGTGCTGCTTGCAATGATTCTTGGCTCTGCTAATGCTTACCTTGGTTTAAAAGCCGGAATGACAGTGGCGGCAACCTTTCCGGCTGCTGTTATAGCAATGGAGGTTCTAAGAATTTTCAAAGGGACAATTCTTGAAGAAAATGTTGCCGGAACAACTGCTTCGGTTGGTGAAGCTATGGCTGTACTAACTATAGGAATTCCATTTAACTAATATTATTCTTAAGTTAAAATAGTTAAATTCATAATAATACTATGCTATGCTCAAGAGAAAATATTTCTGCATTGTTGTTATTGGCTTATTGATATTATTAAACTCAAGTGTTCGGTCGCAAACGTTTGGATTTGGATGCCTAGGGTTTTTTGGAGGTTACGGTGGTTTTACTTACCAGAAGTATGATGCGGCAGGATTAAATGGCTACGTTAATTTATTCAATCAACTTTCAAATCCTGATCAGCAATTAAGTGAATTCAAGCATGCAACTGGATACAGGGTTGGATTAAACTTTTTCAGAGCTACTTTTCAGGGGGGATTTATTTTTACTGCTAAAGGTTACTACCAATCATTGGGTAAAAAGAACAATGTATCATTTCAAGCTGATGAGGGGCAGGTTAACACTGCCTGGGATCTGGATCTTAAAAATTGGGCGATAGGATTTGATTTTGGAATTGAAATTACAAAACATTTTAGCTTAAAAATTTTAGATGGGGCAATACATTTTAATAATGTTACCTTAACTGAAACCAAAAATTTTCCGGGTGATTCGCAAGTTGAAAAATATAAAAATGAAGCCGGCGAGATTGGTTACTCTGTTGGAACCGGTATAATTATATCAATTATAAAAGATTACATTAGTATAGAAGGCTTAGCCGGTTATGCTTCTATAACAATCGATAGAGTTAGGAATGAAGAAGGAGTACCATTTGGTAGTTGGGTAATTCCTGCTATTTTCGCCACACCACCTGAAAAAAAATTCATAGAATCCGGTGGATTCACAGCTGTTGTCCAGTTGAATATAGGATTCCCTCTCTGAATTATAACAACTTATATTGAAATTAAAACATACTATGGCTAATCTTACAAAACTGGATAGAGCTTCCGAAATTGCAATTAAAACTTGCATGAAGGTAAAGAAGAACGAAAAAATTCTGGTTATAACTGATGAACAAAAACGTGAAATTGGAATTTCGCTTCATGAGAATGCTAAGAGACTAGGTTTCAATTCTTTGCTTGTTGAAATGAAATCCGGAAAAATTAATGGTGAGGAGCCACCGGCTGCAGTGGCAGAATTAATGCGATTGTTTGATGTGGTGTTTGTTCCGACAGCAAAGTCACTTACACATACCGATGCAAGAAGAGCAGCATCAGCAATTGGTGTGCGTGTTGCCACATTTCCCGGTATTACAAAGGAAGTAATGATTCGCGGAATGAATGCAGATTATAAAGCAATTGCAAAACGATCAATCAAACTGAAAAAGATATTAGAGCAAGGAAAACGGATAAGAGTAACTGCCCCGGCAGGAACAGACATCTCCTTTGATATAGCCGGAAGAACTGCGATAGCCAGTAAAGGTCTTTTCCATAAAAAGGGTGAGAGCGGAAATCTTCCAACAGGTGAGACATTTTTAGCACCTGTTGAAGGTACGGCTAACGGTGTTTTTGTTGTTGATGGTTCGATGGCTGGTTTAGGTTTGATTGGTGATGTAAATATTAAAGTTGAAGTTGAAAACGGGTTTGCAACAAAAATCACAGGCGGCAGACCGGCAAAAAAATTACGGGAGATGCTGGATAAAGTCGGGAAAGGTGCGCGCAATATTGCCGAGTTTGGAATTGGTACAAACGATAGCGCACGCTTAAGTGGAATCCTTCTTGAAGATGAAAAAGTTATGGGAACTATTCATATTGCTTTAGGCAACAACATTTCAATGGGTGGTTCTTTTAATGTGCCGATCCATCTTGATGGAGTTATTAAAAAACCAACAGTTTATCTCGATAGAAAGTTATTGATGGACAAAGGGAAATTATTAGAAGTTTAGACTCAAAAAAAATTAGGATTAGTTTGAATCCCTATCTTCGCTTCTCTCAGACGGGGGCTGTTTCAAAAGCCCTGATTTTTGTGCCATTCCCGTGTAATCCTGCCTACCGGACAGGCAGGCGGGAATCCAAAACACTTAATATAAATTGTATTCTCACTTTTCCCGATGAATAGGGACAGGCTGTGGGAATGGAAGGCATGCAAATTTTAATTCTGAGACAGCCTCACTGTATAAATTCCTTTTTTCTTGCAATTCGTTTAATTATTTTTGCATCTCTTATAATAAATTAAAAACATAGGATAAAGAATGGCAATACTTCCGGTTACACTGTATGGAGATAGAATTCTTCGTAAGAAAATAGATGAAGTAAAAGAAGTGGATTTGGAAACGATTGAACTAATAAAAAATATGTTTGATACAATGATTAATGCTAACGGTATAGGGTTAGCTGCAAACCAGGTGGGTGCGAATAAAAAGATAATGATAGTTGATATCTCTAAAGTGGAAGATTTTGAAGATCAAAAGCCGGCTGTTTTTGTAAATCCAAAAATCACAAAATACTCAAAGGAAAAAATTGTTATTGAAGAAGGCTGCCTGAGCATTCCTGATTTAAGAGCAGATGTTGAACGACCGGAAAAAATCACTATCGTTTATAAAGATACTGATATGAATGAGCATACATTAGATGCTGATAAACTTCTTGCACGGGCTATTCAACATGAGTATGATCATTTGTGTGGAATACTTTTTCCCGATCTTGTTGATGAAGAAACTAAAAAGAAATTAAAAAAACCTCTTAATAAAATTAAAAAACGAAAAGTTGAAATTGATTATCCAATAAGTGATAACTTTAATTATAAACTAACATTTTAGCTGGGTTACCTATGAAAATTATATTCATGGGCACACCTGACTTTTCCATTCCTTCACTCAAAGCACTCCTGGAAAGCAAACACGATATATTAGCCGTGGTTACAGCACCCGATAAGCAAAGGGGGAGAGGGAGGATAGTATCTTTTACCGCCGTTAAAGAATTTGCTCTTCAAAATAATTTGCCACTTATACAACCGGAAATGTTAAGGAATAATCCACAGTTTGTTGATGAGTTAAAAAAATATAATGCCGATCTTTTTATTATTGTTGCATTTAAGATTTTACCCGAAGATGTGTTCACAATTCCACCAAAAGGATCATTTAATCTTCATGCTTCCTATCTTCCGAAATACAGGGGCGCTGCACCAATTCAATGGGCATTAATAAGCGGTGAAACCGAAACGGGTTTAACAACATTTAAACTCGCTGAAAAAGTGGACACAGGGAATATTTATTTGCAGGAGAAAGTTGCAATAAAACCGGCAGACAATTTCAAAACTCTTCACGATAGATTAAGTGAACTTGGTGCAAATATAGTTTTGGATACAGTTAAATTAATTGAGTCCGGTGATTATGTATTAAAGAAACAAGATGATTCGCTTGCAACACCTGCACCAAAGATCACAAAAGAAATTGCAAAGATTGATTGGAATAAATCAGCAAATGAAATTTATAATCTTATCAGAGGACTTTCCCCGGTTCCGGGTGCTTTTTTTGAGTTCGGGGGAAAACAATTAAAAGTTTATAAATCAGAAATAGTTGAGCGAAATGATTTAGGTTCATTCGAGATCAAGCAGACGAAAACAGAACTTATAATTGGATGCGGAAAAAATTCGTTAAAAATTCTTGAGCTTCAGCAGGAAGGAAAGAAGCGCATGGCTGTTGACGAGTTTTTGAGAGGGTTCAGTTTCAAGTAAGCATAGTTCATTTACTGATCATCAAAGGACACTCGATAAAAATTTATTCTATTAATTGAATAAAGTTTAATTTTGTGTGTATACATTATGGAATAATAGAGGAATTTAGCTATGCATAAAATAAAATCATTATCATTTCTGCTTTACATTACAATATTATCATCTTGTGTTATTTCGTTAACAAATGCACAGAACAACATTTTAATTGAAGGTAGTTGGGCGGGTAAGTTACAAATTCAATCGATAGAGCTGAGAATTGTTTTTAATGTTGTAAAGGATTCAGCAGGAAAATTAACTGCAACATTGGATAGTCCTGACCAAAGTGCATATGATATTCCTGTAGATGAAGTGATATTTAATGAGGACTCAGTAAAATTTATTGTTAAGTCCGTAGCGGGTTTTTACGAGGGTAAATATTTTGCGGACAGCATAATGATTAA
>JADFPP010000114.1 GCA_022562275.1 Bacteroidota bacterium | reverse complement strand
ACCAGCATATTGTAGCACTGTCGAAGATTTCACGAGTAAAATTATTATGTACAAATGATTCTAAACTTGAAATGGATTTTACAAATGCGAAATTATTAAAAAAGCCCCGGGGGAAAATTTATAAGAATGAATCGCATAATCATTTACTAAATATTTGAGAAAAATATATTCTTTTATTCTTCTCATTACGGGTATTCACTAAAAAGTAGCTTTGCTACATTTATCATTTAAATTCAACAATTGGTTCCCAGCAAAAACTTGCGTTAGGCTTATCTGGTTATGATTTCTCTTATTATATAGTTAGACAATTACTCGCCCCATAGTTAATAACCCGAACCACAGTACTTTGCTTCTGTTAATATTTACAAAATAGTGTTATTGCGGCTTATTTTTAAAATACTCTATATTTAATTTAAGCATTAATTAAAACCAAGGAGATACTATGAGCGAAGAGAGGATAAAAACAAAAGTACAGATGGGGATTTTAAAACCAACACACGAAGTTTTTGAGGCAATTGTTGATCCTGATAAAATGAATAAATACTTTATTACCACAAGCACCGGAAGAATGGAAAGCGCTAAAACATTAACCTGGACCTGGGAAGATTTTGATGTATCACACGAAGTTAAAGTTCAGAACGTTGAAAAAGATAAACTTGTTTCATTTAAGTGGGAAGGCAGTGGTGTTGAATGTCTTGTTGTTATTACACTTGAACCAAAAGGTGAAAACAAAACTTTGGTTAAAATAACCGAATCAGACTGGCTTGCAGACTTTCAGGGAGCTGCGAGGTGCATGGGACAGGTGGAAGGGTGGACGAACTTTCTTTGCTGCCTGAAAGCTTACCTTGAGTACGATGTTAATTTAAGAGTTGGGGGAGCGATTAAGTAAGTGAATCTCTTCTTTATACTGGCCATATAAAACTAACTTTTGCTTGAGTTATCAGTAATTAAGTCATATATTATAATAGCTGTTCCTCAAAACGAATCAATATGTCTCTTACACAAAACAGCAGCCGGCATAAAACAATCAATAAAAACAGGGAGAATGAAAGTGGAAGAATAATTTTATCATAAACATTAATAGAAGGAAAAATAAAATGAATCCAGAAGTCTTTAATAGTAATAGTGCCCTGCCGTCCATTGATAGATTTCTTATATCAAACCTTACTTCTCCCAAAATTATTAAGTCGGTTTTATTCATATCCATTGTAAGTTTTTTCATGCTTTCCTGCTCAAATGAGAAGAGCTCAGGCAATAACCAGGTCGTATATCTTACACCCGAAATCTTATGCGGCACAGTACAGTTTACTGATGGGTGTAGTCCGCAATTAGATACTTTAATCAGTTTCGGTTTAGCACTTATACATCACATGACTTTTGAAAATGCGGAGTACACATTCAACAAAGTGATTGAGATAGATCCGGATTGTTTCTGGGGACATTGGGGAAAGGCGATGACCTATATTCATCCTCTCTGGCCTGATGTTCCAAGCGAGGATGAAATGACGAGGGGCTGGATACATGCGCAGACAGCCTTGAATCTTGCGAGCACCATAAAGGAAAAACTTTACGGAACAGCTCTCGCATCTTATTATGAAAAAGGTAAAGAGAAAACCGAGTATGAAAGATTAACTGCATATAAAAAAGCCTGGCGGCAGGCAAACGAACAGCTTCCGGAGGATATAGAGGCGCGGTTGTTCCATGTACTGACAAGATTGGCAACTGTATCACCGGGCGATAAATCGTATAGCGTGCAGCGGGAAGCCGGAGCCATTGCAGAAAAGGTGCTGGAGGAAATTCCGGACCACCCGGGTGGATATCACTACGCTATTCATGCTTATGATTTTCCCCCTCTTGCAATGGATGCTCTTAGGGTAGCAAGAGGTTACAGTGCAATTGCACCGGAGATACCCCACGCATTACATATGCCTACACATATATTTACACGGCTTGGTAAGTGGGACGAATCCATAAAGCTGAATTTGCGTTCAGCAGCAGCAGCATGGAAATTTCCCATTAACGGACGGATATCAGCACAGTATTTTCACGCAATTGATTATCTTGTTTATGCTTACCTGCAGAAATCTGAATATGATGAAGTTAAAGAAATAACAGCGGGTATAGATGCACTTGGAGGAACATTCCAGACACATTCAGCAACTGCTTATGCACTTGCCGCAATAAAGGGACGTTTGGCTCTGGAATATCAGGAATGGACGGATGCTGCAAATCTTTTATTAAATTATCAATCAAAGTTTCCGTGGGAAAAGTATCCCCAGTATGAAGCGCTTGTATATTTTGCAAGAGGTATTGGCGGGGGCAGAAGCGGTAACTCCGAAATTGCAAAACTTTCATTTGAAAAACTTGAAGCCCTGCAGAACATTCTTGGAGATTCAAAAGCCAGCCAATACTGGATAGGACAGATAGAAATCCAGAAAACAGTTGTAAAAGCATGGCAGATGTATGCAGAGAAAGATATGGAAAAGGCAAAGGAGATTATGTTTCTTGCAGCGGAACTTGAAGATGCAACAGAAAAAAATCCTGTAACGCCGGGTCAGTTACTGCCGGTTAGGGAAATGCTTGGTGATCTGCTGCTTGAGATGGGTCTGCCCCAAGATGCATTAGAACAATATCGGTTAACTCTTAAAAACAATCCGAACCGTTTTAATTCAATTTACGGATGCGGTATTGCTGCTGAAAAGCTCGGAGAGACAAAAACGGCTAAGGAATATTTCATAAGTCTTCTTGAGCTTAACGGGTCATCCGATCTAACGAGAGACAGGCTGGTTTATGCTTCGAATGTGGTTAACGGTATTTGATAATACCGTTTTGAGTTCATTCAATATTGAACGGGAAAGGATATAAAAAACCCCTGCCATAAACAGGGGCTGCTGCATAATTAATTTAGCTCTTGAAAAATTTTATCCATCAACTGATCCATATCTTTCATCTTATCTTCCGGCATTGAAGCCAGCACATCTTTATGAGCTTCTTCTGCATGAGCATATAAATTTTGTTTCACCTCATAAGTTGTATCACCTGCCGTAGAAAATTGGCAATTCATAACCCCCGTTTCTTTTCATCCAGGTTTATATTGTTCTATTTTTAATCTACTTAATGGTTGTTAATTGTCCTTCTGCTAATTCTTTTAGTTTCTGTACAAATCTTAAGTCCCAACCTTCACTGTGCGCCTTCTTTGTTTGTTCCTGATTTGCTGCAAGTTTTTCCCATCCGGAATGAATTAGTGTTAGTTCAGTTTGATCTCCATTTGCTTTCAGGTCAATTTCAACAAGAGTTTCTGCATTTATAAAGGACGTATCCCAGGTGTAAACTAATCTTTTATTCTCAATGAGCTCCTTAACCCTGCAAGAAAATATACCGTCCCACTCTTCAGTTGGATCGGCTTTAAATGTAAACTCCTTTCCAACTTCTGCAGAAAAGGTGGTTTGCATTTGCATCCATTTTTCTAATTCAGCCGGGTCTGTCAAAGCTTTCCAAACCTTTTCAACTGATGCGTTTACAGTAAGTTTCTTTTCAATTGGTTCCATTATAGTTCCTCCAGATAATTTTTAAGTCGATTTAATTTCTTATCCCAAAATTTATCGTAAAACTTTAACCAATCCTTAACTTCGTTAAGTGGTTCAACATTTAGTTTGTAGTACCTTTCCCTTCCCTTTTGCCCGGGGGTAACTAATTTTGTATTTACTAATATTTTTAAATGCTTCGATATTGCTGGTCTACTTATTTTAAACTTCCCTGCTATTGAGTTAACACTCAGAGTATTGTTTGAAAGCATCATCAATATCTGCCTCCTGTTGGTATCTGCCAATGCAGAAAACACATCATTTATTTTATATGCCATAATCAAACCACTTTGTTAATTTTAGAATTGGTAACTAAATGGTTACGCAATATACGTAATTAGATGGTTACCTGTCAAGTAGAAAAATGATATGAAAAATCAAATTTATTACAGGATGTAAAACTTTCTTTTTCTGACAGGATATTAAATAAATATAATGAATGGTTTAATAGAAATGATAATTGAAGTTATGATTATCCCTTTAGATTTGAAAAACGTGACCCGCCGAGTCTGTATATATTTGGTTTAGCATTTCTATTTAATATTTCCTCAGTTAAATTTAAGTATGCTATCGAACCCTTGGATTTCACATCAAATAGCATCGAGGGTTTTCCGTAAAATTCTGCTTCGGAAATAGAAACACTTTTTGGTATAACAGTATCGAATAAATATTCTCTAAAGTTCTTGCTTAATGCTTTAATTGTAAGATCCCATGCTTTTGTACGCGGTTCATACATATTTAACAAAATGCCCTCAACTTTCAATTCGCTGTTTATGTTTGTTTTT
The DNA here is from genome assembly GCA_022562275.1 of Bacteroidota bacterium. Classification (GTDB taxonomy): domain Bacteria; phylum Bacteroidota; class Ignavibacteria; order Ignavibacteriales; family Ignavibacteriaceae; genus BMS3ABIN03. Next base: position 3,626 of record JADFPP010000114.1, on the reverse strand, counting down.
ACCCACTCAATTTGATTAAACATTTTCTTTAACGCTGCAACTGAAAATTGTCCTGCACGGATAGGAATCAAAACAGAATCGACAGCAGCCAATGCAATGGTTGTTAATCCCTTCATATACGGGGGACAATCAATTATAATAAAATCGTATTCGGTAAGTGCCTGCTGATCCAGTACATTTGAAAAGAGGTAGATGTTCCGGCTTAGCCTGTTAATCCGTTCTTCAAGATCAAAAGTGTTTATTTTACAGGGAATAAAATCTAAATAAGGAAGATCGGTTTTATGTACAACGGTGTCAATACATTTTGTAAAGCTAAAAACCTGAAAAATATCACCATGCATATTCTCCTCTTCAAAACCGAGAGAAAGTGCACAAGCTCCTGAAGGATCGAAATCAATAAGCAGAGTTTTTTTTTCAGCAACAGCAAACCCCGCAGCAAGATTAACGGCTGTTGTTGTTTTTCCCACACCTCCCTTCGGAACACTTATGGCTATTTTTTTTGCCACATAACTCCTTAAGTCTTAAGGTTTTAGCTGAATATTTGTTAAACGAAACAAAACTTATGAATTTATTTGGATAAACACAATTATTTTTTCTATTATCTTGAGAATTCTAAAAATAAATATATCAATAAACAGACCAAACGGGAAAAATATAATTGGCAGGTTAGCTTTCAGAAATCGGAAAGATTTATTTCCGGCATTGAGAGAAGTGTTTTAAATAACCTTATTTAATTCTTTGCAACGGAGTTAAGTTCTAATTTTTTTCCATTATTCTTCTCCATAGAGTAAATTCAGCATTTCACTTAATTCATGCAGCGTAACCCCAAAAAGTTTTGCATCTGAAACAGCTTCGCCAATCCTGTCCTCTATAATTTTCATTTTTATTTCTCTTAGTAGCTCCTTGTTTTGTGCCGCTACAAATGTTCCCCGTCCGGTAACTGTGTCTAAATATCCCTCTCTTTCCAGGGTTTTATAAGCTTTTTTTGTAGTAATAACGCTCACCTGAATTTCCCTGGCAAGATTACGGATTGAAGGAAGAGGATCACCCTGTTTCATATCACCGGCAATGATCTGGCTGCGGATCTGCTTTGAGATTTGCTCGTAAATTGCATCCCGTGATGAATTTACTATTAAAATTTTCATTATTCGAGCTTTTATATTAAACAGATTAAAATTGTTATATATGTATATAGTGTATATAGTGCACATATACAATATAATATTTTCGTATGGATTTTTCAAGTGATTATCGGAAAAATAATAATTTGGATGGCTTGAACGCAAGACTTATGAAACAAAATCCCAAATCAATTGAAAATTGTTTCTATTTATAATATAGTTTTCAACATTCAATTAATTAACTCACCTTACACAAAATTGTCATTCTGAACGGAACGGAACGAAGTGAAGAATCTCAAGCTTTACGATTTGCACTATTTGGAGATATTTCTCCCGATGAATCGGGATCAATATGACAAAAATCATTCCTTTGCGTAATATAAGTAATTAATAAATATCTGAGAAAAAAGGTTTTGATAAGTGATAAATGAGTCTACTTTAAAAAGGTAATCATAGTGGAAACAAAGATTAAAAAACTTAAAATATTTAATAGATTCCCACTTTCGTGGGAATGACAATCAAGGATAATGGCTTTTTAGACCGGACTCATAAATAAAAAGACAAAATTTTAATCTGCGTCTTGGGGGGACAATTTTATTAATATTTTCTTAAGTTTAATCACGTAAAATTTTTATTCGGAGTATAGATGAAACTAATTAATTTCCCCCTTTTTCTTTTACTCATAATTGCTGCCGCTTGTTCTACACTTAAATTGCAGCAAGCAGATTTTGCCTGGCCCGTTGAATCTGTGCTTTTTGTTAATGATGACGGAATGGTGACCGAGGATAGATACTCAATAAGTTTTGATGCAAGAGGATTGTTCTTCGAAGAATTTCAAGATTCAAGTGTATTTAAAGGAAAGAAAATCAGGATTATTCGTGATGTGAATGGGTTCTATTTTATAACTGCCGAAAAATTTAAGAATGTTTATGTATTTAAAATGGATAACGGTGCGATGATATTGGATAATAAAATTAATGTGTCTGAAACCGGAATAACGAATCCCGTATTAAATCAGCGACCGCCATATATTGAATTGATAGATGATAGTAAAAGTATTTATTTGACAATTACCGGAAGTGATAGGAATTAAAAATGAAAAGTTTTGTGTTGCAAAATCGAGTTGTTCTCTTGCTAATACTATTTATTCTTAGCAACCAGGTGTTTGCACAATCCGATTATGAAATTGTTCAAAATTTCAAACAAAAATTTGCACAATTAGAAAAATCAATTAACTCTGCAAAAACTTTCGAAGAATTGAATTCATTAGTTACGAATATCGATAGGTTCAGGGCAGACTATTTAGAGCACAAAAAGTTATTAGATAAAAGTCTCTATCCCGATAATTTTGAAAAAGTATTTGACAAGTTGAACCTGGCATTCATTATAAGAAATCAGGATTTTACAATTATTGACATTCTTCAAACTGAAAACCTGCAATTAAAAGAACAGATAGTAGTTCTTAATAAACGAAACACGGATTTGATAAATAAAATACAAGAGTACGAATACATTAATAGAAAGGATTCCAAAAAGATTGTTGAGCTTAAAAGATTGGTAAATGATCTAAAGTTATCACTGCGCAAAAGGGACGAAGTAATAATTAGTCTGGTTGACAGCCTGATGCCGCAGCTTATGAAAGATCAAGAGAAATTAAATAGCGCAGAAGGGAACCTTGTATATATTGAAGCCGAAAAGAATAACCTGCTTGCAAATGTTAAACGTTCATTGCAGGATAACATCATATTTTTAGAGGTAACTGCACTTGAACCTGATGATCTGAAAGAGATAAAAGAACAGCAGGATCGGTTTTTAGATTTTTGGAAAAATGCCGGTACAAAGCTTATCGGTATATATGCAGAGAAAAAGGAGAAAGCCAAAGAGATAAAAGAAATTGATTCCCTCTTTGTACAATGGAAATATGCTTTAGAACAGGAAACGTGGATGAATATAAGAGCGGAGTTTGCTTATAATGATGTTCACCTGCTTGAGTTTACAAATGGAGAAGATTTTACAAATACGTTGCTCTCTTTTATAAAAGATAAAATAAAAACTATTGGAGTTAAGAGTTCTGAGGAATCAGATAAATCTTACACTTTATTTTCCGACAGTACATGGTTTAAAATTATCAGCCCTAAATGGCTGCCTTACTTGATAGATAATAATTTGTTATTAGCAGAACAGAAGAGAAAGATTGAAAGTAAAATAGCAGATTGGAAAGGAAGACTAACACCAGCATCATTCGATTGGATTTATGTTTTGGTTGCTGTGATTGCCGTTGCAGGTCTCGGATATATGAACAGAAGAAGGTTATTTAAAAACAAACAAACTTGATAAAATTTTGAGTAAGTTATTGAGCCCTGATTTTATCCGGGCTTATTATTATACTCAAACCGAAATGGAAGAGGTTTGTATTAAAACATTATCGTTGATAACTGCTTCTCCCAATTTTAACATCATTAAAGTAGTTATTGCCCAGAGCCAGAGGCTCTTCATTTTATATAA
>JADFPP010000113.1 GCA_022562275.1 Bacteroidota bacterium | reverse complement strand
ACTAATGATATTGGCAGGGGGCTTGGCTCTACCGACCCCAGCTATGGCTGATGATGCGGATGATGTAAAGGTCACCCTGCTAGCCGTTGTGGCTGCACTCAACGCGGGGGATGCAGAGGCCTATACGAAGCACTTGCTTCCTGAGACCACCGGCTTCTTTGCTGGCGGTGGACTCCTCACAGAGCCTTGGCGAGGAAAGCAACTGAAAGCGAAATTCGATGCTGGCTTAAAAATCGATATTCAGCTCCGACACCTTCAGGTGAAGATCTACGACAATACTGCGGTCGTTACAGGTTACGAAACAGGGGTGATAATTTTTCCGGATGGCACTACCTTAAAAGGCCCTCGGCGAATTTCAACGGTGTGGATTAAACAGGCAGGCCAGTGGAAGCTGGCTCACATCCATATTTCTTTTATAACCGTGCCACGGGACTAGGTACGGACACCGCAAAAATCTTGCAGTCGTACTGGGACTCAAAACATTGAATTTGTCTTTTAAGTCATCTAACCGTTTGCTGTAGTTGATGCGGGAGGAAAATTTTGTTGAAACTAAGAAGATGGTGTTGATGAAGTAGTAAACTCAACTTTTATTAAGCCCCTGTCTTTAGTTGAGCAGGGGTTTTTTATTATCTAAAACTGATTTTTAACTCCTCTGCTTTATTAAGAGTTAAAGGGGGTTTGTGCATTTATATAAAATAGGGGCTATCTTACTCTTTAAATAATACTATTGTAACTTGTTTTATTGGAAGTAATTACAGCGTTTTGTGGAGTTATAAATATTTAGAGGGGAAGAACTTACGGAGGATATTACAATTTGTCAGTATGGGGTACAATAAGTCTGGGTTGTTTCTTTTTGTGATTTTGGCTTAAGGAGGTTTTTATATACTCGTTACAATAAGTTTTGATTAATCTGAGTTATATTTATAAAATGAGATATAATAATTGTCCGATCACTAATAATTTATTTTTTAGAATTGTAACTGAATAATATTAATGAACTTTGAACGAACTCAACCTTATAAGAGTGCTCCCTTTCTATTATTTCAGCTTAGTATTATAGATTTCAAATTAAAGACAAATGACCAGCAGAATAAAATCCTACTGGTCATTATACTGAATGATAATCCTTACCTCAGTAATATCATCTTCCGCACTTCATTTAAACCACTGGATTCTAATCGATAAAAATATATTCCAGATGGTAGAGAATTAGCATCAAAAGTTACTTTGTACGAGCCAGCTGGTAGTACTTTATCAACTAATCTAACAATTTCCCTGCTAAGAATATCATATATTTTTAGTAGTGTTTGTCCTGATTGATTCAATTCGAATCGAATAGTAGTTGATGGATTAAATGGGTTTGGGTAGTTCTGGTGCAATGCAAACTCAATTGGAGCAGTTACTTCAACTTCAACTACATAGGAATACTCGAACGAACCATCATAATCAATTTGCTTTAATCTGTAATAGTAGATACCGGTGCCAACTGAATTATCCATATAAGAATACTCCCGTGGTTCGGTTGTAGTTCCATATCCTTCTACATAGCCAATTGTGAAAAATTGACCTTCTTCGCTTCTTCTTTCTATCTCAAACATCTGGTTGTTGATTTCCGTGGCAGTGCTCCAGTTCAACACAACTGCATCATCAATCACATCAGCAGTAAATGAAGTTAATTCAACGGGAATAATAGTTGTTTTAACAAATACTTGCCCACGAATTTCGCCGCCCCCGAAGTCTGTAGTGTGGACGTTAATATAGATATTGCCGGCCAGCAGTTCGGCAATTAATTCAGGTGTCAACTCTTCGCCGGTATCAGTGCTTGTCCAAAGTCCAGAGGCAGTATTGCCGCCTGCAAAATCAGGTGTAATGGTTCGGACAACCATGCCGTTAACGCCAACAGCCTCATTGTGGAAATGTGCCGCAGCGATAGTCAATCCCTCTACAGTTACACTGAATTCTAATCCTGCATCGGTAATAGTGAGAGAGGCAGTTCCCTTAGCATCTGTAATAACAGGGGGATTTTCTTGATCTCCGTCTAAGCTTGCATTAAATCCTGTTCCTGAACTTAGGTTGACCTGCCCTCGTATTTCGCCGCCCCCGAATGCTGCAGTGTGGATGTTAATATAGAGGTTGCCAGCTAGCAATTCGGCAATCAATTCAGGTGTTAATGGATCGGGGTCAATACTTGTCCATATTCCGGAGGCAGTATTGCCTGTAAAATCATTTGTAATGGGACGAACAACGTCGCCGTTAACACCGATAGCCTCCTTATGGAAATGTGCTGCAGCAATAGTCAATCCCTCCACAGTTATGTCGAACTGTAATCCTGCACTAGTAAGCGTGAAAGAACCAGTCCCTGTAGCACTTGTTGTAACAGCCGGGTTTTCTTGATCTCCTGTTAAATTAGCTGTGAAGTGTGTCTGAGAAAAGATTGTGAAAGAAAATAGAAAAACAATCGACCATAGCACAGAAAAAAATATCAAATTTTTCATTTTCTGTCCTCCTTATTTATGTTGAAATATTCCTTATTATTTAAAGGATTTTATTTTCCAATATATGTCATATGAAAATTTCAAAAAATCTTATCTTACTACCGGTGTAAAAATCAATATTTACTTTTTATCTCATTTGATTGAAATCATATTAATTATTTATTGCACCATTATCAATCCATTTAGCTATAGAATCAATTATCGCATCCTCCAAAAAAGGACCATCCAGAGGCATTCTCGGCGAAACCTCACCTTTTAATATTTTAATTAACAAACTTTTAGAGCTGCTATCAGGTATTACTCTTGTCATCCCAGGAAATAATAAACTTGGTACACCTACCAAATTTTGATACGCCTCCCCTTCCCGAAGCAAGAGATTCACCTGAGTATTTGTGGTTCCATGACATCCCGGTCTGTCACATATTGGTGTAAAAACTTTATCCTGTATATCGGAAAATAATGGTTTCGGAATGGTTTCACTTTCCTCTTCGGACGGTGGTTGTGTTGTTGCTTCTTCCGTACAACCTGCTGCCAGGAATATTGCTGTAAAAATTGATAATGTTATTAGAATGATCTTTAACATCATTTTCTTTTATTTATATGTTTGAACATATAGTGTTATAATAAACAAAAATTTGACGTTTTACAAATCATTAATTCAGCTATGTTTAAAGTGCAGGCTAAAACTTACTTATTACTGTTTCTCCTTCCCAGATGCGAAAGCTTATGAAGAAAGAAAAATATTATCATTGCCAAAAATACCAGGGATTTAATTTACTTTCGGTGCAAGCTGTTCCTATTTAATCAACGTAATTTTTTGAGTCCTGATCTGATTACCGGATTGCAGCAAAACAATATAAACACCTGAAGATAAACTGTTTGCTGCAAAATTATAATTATAATTTCCCCCAGGTAATCGAGTGTTCAGCAGTACAGAAGTACTTTCGCATAAAATGTTTAATATCTTCAATTTGATATCAGCCGTATTGGTAAGGAGAATGAAATGTTTGTTGATGAATTAAATGGATTTGGTTAACCCGGATGAAGAATTAATTTAAAAGGAAATATATTCCTATCTTCATTTACAACATCGGAAATTAAAAACGAAACATCTATATTGAATAACTGATTGTTTATTGAATCGATAGTGACTATCTGACTTACACCATTAATAAAACCGATTTTCTGTGCAATCACCTCATAAGTACCAAATGGAATATTAGCAATAGCATAATCACCTGCCTCTTTGCAAAATTGTAAGAATAAAATGCATTTGTTAATAAAGATAAATAAATAACAAGTATTGTTCTTAATTGTATTACTTCGTTTCGTTTATTATTTATTATTTAGTTTCAATTTTACTAACTTAGTAACAAAAATAAAGAGAGAAAAAGATAGACTACTTTAATAAATCGAAGATTGAATCATCTAATTATAAAGTTGTATTGATTATGTCTAAGAATTATATCACATCAAAATATTTTATGTTCTTCACTAAAGCAAGTTTAGTAATTATATTTTTTCTAACCATTCATTTTTTCAATTCACCTGAATTAATACACAAAGAAATTTTACATCCAAGAATTAATGTCGAAGACAAGCAAATGGTGAATGCAAGATTTATTGGTAATAAATTCTTTCATTCAAGCGATACTTCTTCAAGCGTTGCAAATAAAGAAGAAAAATCAGATTGGTTTTATTACGTTTTAGGTATAATAATTCTTATTGCGGCAGGCTTTATTTTAAAACAAAGGTATGAGCAGTATTTGCAGCTAAAGCAAAATAATAATGTATAAGAATTCTATCACATCTAATTTAACACCCGATCTTTTTAATTCCATTAAACAGTTTGAGGCAGGAATGTGATTACAGGTTTTCACTCCCCTTTATTAGAAGATTGGTGTTTATATTATATTTTAAGATTAACACCTGATATCAGGGTCTGCTACAGAAACAATATTTGGTCATCAAGCTCATCAGTTTAACACATAACAACAATGATAAATGTGAGCTATAGCTTTTTGTTTACCTAACTGAACCTGTTTGTACTGTTAGTTTCTTTCAACTTGGTTTTGCATTTCTTATTCCGGCTTTTCTTACTGCTTTAAATAAACCGGATTTTTACTTTTCATATTTCTGGCCGTTAAAATATGAATACCTGTTTCCATCTCAAATTACTTATCTGACAGACAGTGCTGGAGCACTTGGTTACTTTATGGTGTTCTGGGGTGCTGCAATGACTTTTATAGCTACACCAATACTAACATATTTTTTTGGTAAAAGGTGGTATTGTTCGTGGGTTTGCGGATGCGGAGGATTAGCAGAAACTTTGGGCGATCCATTCAGACAGCTTTCTGATAAATCACTGCGTGCATGGAAATTTGAAAGATATTCTGTACACCTGGTATTAGTTTTTGTTGTGATAACAACCGCATTGCTCTGGATTGATTCGGCAACTAAGGGTGCTGTACTTGGTTCCGTTTCTTCCACATTTAAATCTGTTTATGGATTTGCTATCGGTGCAACGTTTGCCGGTGTAATTGGTGTTGGCTTTTATCCTATATTCGGCAGCAGGGTTTGGTGTCGTTTTGGCTGCCCAATGGCTGCAGTATTAGGAATAATACAAAAGTATTTTTCAAGATTCAGAATAACTGTTAACGGAGATCAATGTATATCCTGCGGTAACTGTTCCACTTATTGCGAGATGGGAATTGATGTTAAATCGTATGCACAAAGAGGACAAAACATAATTCGTGCATCCTGTGTTGGCTGTGGTGTTTGTTCGGCAGTTTGTCCAAGAGGAGTTTTAAAATTAGAAAACGGACCAACCGGGGGAAGATATAATCTCAACTGACGGTGGAATATTTTTTATTACGATAAGTATTTTACACTAAAATAGAGAGATAAGAAGAAAGATTATTAATCGTAAATATTTTTACCAAATTGTTTAAATTCACATATAATCTTCGCTATCGAAATTTGCTATTCATCAGCTTAATAGTTAAGCTATTCTGTCGTACAATTTTGATAACAAAAAAATAAAAAAGTTAATTGCAAAACACTATTTTCACTTACAGGCTAAATAATAGAATATAAAGTAAGCTGAGTCGGAACCGGATTATTAATCATAAATTTACTGATTGAAACCTGATCTTCAAACCATTTCAAATCAATAGAATTAATTATGGCAGAGTTCCTTAACCAATTTAGTTCTGCTTTTATCATTAATTTACCTGAACATGAGAGTTTTAATCCATCTTGAATGAAGGATTTTGCAACTTCATATTTTTCAAATTTTATTGGATCGTTAGAAAGACATTCGTTTTCTAAAATTGTTTTTAAGATCTCTTCACAAAATTCGGAAGAAAATCCTAAACTTTTTCCGGCTTTTAATATTATTGTTTTTTGAATTTCAGAAATATGATTGTCTTTTCTTGAAAGTATTAAGAGCCCTTTCAAATAATTGCTCTTATCAATTAAAGAAATTTTCATTAAGCACCCCAATTAAAATATTATTTATTATCTCATATCATAACACACATTGCCATCAAATGATATTATTTGATGAGAAAAACTACACGATGAACGGGAGTTTACTGTAAAGAAATAAATAACTCCTCACCTAAAACATTGCTCACTGATATAGAGAGCCAGTTTTGTTTTCGTAACTCGTCTAAAAACATTTCTTCCAATTTTAATGCATTTAAATAAAATTGAACGGTATAAGTTCTTATCATAACTACCTCAATTTTAGTAAAAACAACGTATAGAACTAATCCTGTGCCAAGTCTCTTTTCTCTGTTTGATTAATTACAAAAGTTGAAGGTTTTAAGAGTCATAATTTTAAGAAAGGTGGAAATTTGATATTATTAGATGTTTTTGTTCCTATTCAGAACAGCTTCATTTTCGCAGAGAAACATCCCAAAATTGGAAATAATTACTGAATGTTTGATTATAAAACAGTTAATAATTCACCGGTTTTTTATTGCCAAATAAAGATTCCCGCTCAAGTGAAAATCTTTAACATTAATAATAAGTTGTACTCAAGTTGGTCACGAACTATTTAGTGACCAATACTTTTCATTTTTTTTCCGTTGCTGAGTTATCGTTGATACCCAAATAAATATCTTTAAAAAGCACTTAAGTAAGATATTGAAAGATACATTTTTGAAGATTTAAATCATTCTTCTACTTTTTCAAATTTTCATTGTATATTTAAACAATTCAATTAACCAGAATTCCTAATGATGATTAGTAGAAATATTTTGTTGTGGGCTTCCAAAAATGAATGGATGACCGGACATATACCTAATTATAATTTTGTTCAAACAGCAGTTAAAAGGTTTATGCCCGGAGAAACTCCTTCAGATGCCATTGATGCAACCAGTGAACTTTTAAAATTTAATATCCCCACAACATTAACCCACTTAGGCGAAAACATAAATAATCTAGCTGAGGCTGAAAAAGCAGCAGAACACTATTATAATTTGTTGGAAAGAATCTATCAGGAAAAAATTGATATAGAAATTTCTCTTAAGCTAACTCAAATTGGGTTTGATCTGTCCCTCGATAAAACATTTGACCTATTTAAACAGATTTTGCAAAAAGCAAAGGAATGTGATAATAATGTTTTCATCGATATTGAAGATAACTCTTATGTTGATAATACAATCATGTTCTATAAAAAAATGAAACTTAATTTTGATAATGTGGGTTTGTGTCTTCAGGCATATCTTTACAGAACAAAAGATGATATAATGGAAATGATGGATATTGATCCATGCATCAGGCTTGTAAAGGGAGCATACAATGAACCGGATACTGTTGCTTTTAAATATAAGGCAGAGGTTGATGATAATTTCTTCAAACTATCAAAATATTTTCTGGAGCAGATAGAGAAAAGAAGGATTAGAGTTGCATTTGCTACTCACGATATTGAATTACAGCAAAAAATAAAAGTTGCTGCACAAAAAATGGAAATACCAAATGAAAAGGTAGAATTTCAAATGCTTTATGGAATAAAAAATCGGGAGCAGATTAGACTTGCAAAGGAAGGTTATAATATTCGTACTTTAATAAGCTACGGAAAAGCATGGTATCCCTGGTATATGCGGCGACTTGCAGAGCGTCCCGCTAATGTTGTATTCGTGTTAAAGAACGTTTTTAGTAAATAGAGTTATTTTATTATAATTAAAGAGATTAGATTATTATGCTAAAAGGAATTTATCCGCCATTAACAACTCCATTTGTTAGAGATGAAGTTGCGTATGTTAAACTCGTCGAGAACCTAAAAAAATATAATCAAAAGGATTTTTCCGGTTATGTTGTTTTGGGTTCTAATGGTGAAAGCGTTTTCCTTACAAAAAGTGAAAAACTGAAATTGATTTCAACACTACGGGAGCATAGCAGCAACAAAACCATTATAGCTGGTACCGGATTAGAATCAATAAGGGATACTATCGATTTAACAAATGAAGCGAAACAAAATGGTGCAGATTATGCACTTATTATTACACCATCATTTTTTAAGTCTGCCATGAGCCATCAAGCATTTATTAATTACTACACCGCAGTCGCTGATTCAGTTTCAATACCGGTAATAATTTATAATGTTACAAAATTCACTGATGTTAACCTGAGAATTGAAAC
>JADFPP010000003.1 GCA_022562275.1 Bacteroidota bacterium | reverse complement strand
ACTATTTAAGACTTCTGAAAAATTCATTATAGTCATATTGAGTGAAGTAAAATATCTCGATTTTTATTAAAAAGCAGACTCTTCATCCGGCAATTGCCGGATTCAGAGTGACAGTAATAGAATAATTCACAAGTCTCTATTTATGAGTGGAGTTTAAAACAAAAGAGCATCGAATAGGTAAGCCCTATAATCTTTGTCACTTTTGTACAGATCACAATAACTTACAATATATCCGGCTTCGCTGGTAACCAGTAGTTTCAATTATTTTAACTCTCAGTATTAAAATAACTGTTTATGTAAACAGCACCTTCAGAGCGAATAGTTAAAATCTTTGCACTTCCTTTCCCAAAAACCGGTTCAATTAATTTTATATATCCTTCAACTAATTTAGCAGGCAGGTACACTTGAATTGTTCCGGCAAATCCACCACCGTGAACACGGCATGCACCTTCTTTTATTTCCTCAATGTATCTTTCGGTAATAGCTAATGCAAGTGAAACACCTTGTTCATAAACCTCTTTCGGAGAATAAATATTCTGCAGCCATTTAAAAGAAGAATTACCCGATTGATTAACTAATTCTAAATACTTACTAAAATCATTATTTCTAAGTGCAGAAACCTGGTGAACAACTTTTTCATTTTCTTCTATAAAATGCATCGCTCTTAGAATAGCTCTGTCACCTAATTCTGTTCTTAATTTTTTGCAGTTAGAGAGAAGATCATTCATAGAAACATCTCTGCAAAATTCTTTATTAAAAAATTTTGCTACAGATTTCATTTCATTTGGAATAGCGGCATAATCATCGGTTAAATCTGCATGACTCCCCCCGGTATCAACCACAATTATTTTATATCCCGTAGATTCAAAATCAAAATCCACTGTTTCTACTTTGGGAGCTTGCGGGTTTTCAAAATCGATGCTTATTATACCTCCAAAAGCAGATGCCATCTGATCCATTAATCCACAAGGTTTTCCGAAATAATTGTTTTCAGCATATTGCCCTGCAATTGCAATTTGCTTTGATGAAATTTTATTCTCATTATAAAGTGCATTGAAAATAGTTCCAATTAATACTTCGATAGATGCAGATGAACTTAATCCGGAACCCCTTAAAACTTCACTCGAAACAAATGCATTAAATCCTCCAATTCCATAACCCAGTTCTGTAAACCGGAAAGCAATACCACGGATTAAAGCGTTAGTAGTTCCTTCCTCTTCTCTCTTTTTTTTCAGTTCATTAAGATTAACAAAGAATGGTGTATCGTATCCTTCAGAATAGATTGTTACATCGTTACTATTATTATAATTACATACAGAAATTGTATCGAGATTAACACTGGCTGCCAGAACACGCCCGTGGTTATGATCAGTATGATTACCCCCTAACTCAGTTCGTCCGGGTGAACTAAAAAAATGCAGATCAGCATCTCCAAATTTCGCTGCGTGTCTGTCAATTAATATTTTAAATCTTTCGAATTGATAATTTAATAAAGCCGGTTCTTCCCCATATAAGATTCTAAGGGCATTCTCTAATTTACTCTCATTAAAATTCATGGGGTGTTCTCAATTTACTGAATGTTAACTCCGTGGTGAGAATTAATCTTTTTAATTGTGCCCGAAGGGGGACTCCTCCGAAGGTCCGAAGGACTCCTACGGAGAGTTCCTTCGGAAGAACCCTTGCTGTTTTAATTGCAGTGCCCGAAGGGGGACTCGAACCCCCATGGGATTGCTCCCACTAGACCCTGAACCTAGCGTGTCTGCCAATTTCACCATCCGGGCTAATTATTATTAAGATTTTTTAAGAACTCTTTACCAATTCTTGATTTTAAATATTTCTTTACTTCTCTGGCTTTTGATTGCACAAACCGAATACATTACTTAGCTGGTCTACCAACGTGCCCGGCGTAGCTTGCGAAGACGGGTTTCACCATCCGGGCAATATTTAATTATTAATTGAGGTTACGCAAAAACCTAAATAAGGTCTTGCTGAACTTGTTTCAGCATCTAAGAACAATACAAAAAGAGATTCCGAAACAAGTTCGGAATGACAAAATTGTTATTTTGCGTAATGTCAGTTATTAATCATTGCGTTAAAAACCTGATTCCCTGAACCTATCGTGCCTGCCTGCCTACTCCTAAAGAGATGCCTTCGGCACAATTTCACCATCCGGGCAGAACCAATTATAAATTAAGAACTTTAAACTCAAAACTCTAATTATAAAATTAATATCATTTTAGATAAGAGCGAAATGTTAATCATAAAACAAAATTCAATAAATGGGGATTACCAAACGAGAACTGGAAAAAGTAATTTTACATAGTAAATCAACAATCATCAATCATCAATCAACAATCAACAATTATAAATTACAAATGAAAAAATCACCAATCCGTTTCGCCCTGTTTATTTTCTTGTATTATCTTTTCCTCGTCCGTATGAATATTACAATCTTGAGGTAAATATTTAATGTTAACGATATCGACGTAAAGAGAATCGCAATATTGGTTAGCCGCCCTGGTATCTCCCAATTCCATTGTAGTTTTACAAAAGAATGCTTCCTCAACTCCATAAGCTAGTTCAAAATAAGTAACCGGTATATCAAGGTCTTTATAAGCCGCCTCCATAAATCTTGCCCAAATTGGAAGTGCCGCTTTTGCACCCTGACCATACCAGCCAGTAAACTTTACCCGGTGATCATCAAAGCCAACCCAAACGCCGGCTACTAACTCCGGAGTAAAACCAACAAACCATGCATCCGAAAAATCCTGTGTTGTACCGGTTTTACCTGCAGCGGGATATTGAAAATAAAGCCGTACACCTGCACCGGTACCTTCAGAAATAATATCTTCCATCATACGAATCATTATTGAATTTGTTTGCGGAGAGACTGCCTGAACATATTCAGCTTTATATTCATCAATTATAATTCCGTTTTGATCTTCAATTTTAAGAATCGATATTGGTTCAATATGAACTCCCTGGTTTGCAAAAGTACCAAAGGCAGATGTAATTTCAAGCGGGGTAACTTCGGATGTGCCTAATGCAATTGATGGATAGGGCTCTAAACGTGAATGGATTCCCATTCGCTTAGCAATTTGAACAACCTGTTTTGGCGGGGCAATATCACTTATTGTCATTCTGCCTGTCATCACATTTACGGAATGGACTAAACCCCATCTCATTGTTTCATATCCGCTATACTCATTACCCGAATTGCCGGGAGACCAACCGTTATAGTCAAATTTCTGATTCAATAATGTGTATGCAGGAAAATATCCGTTCTCCATTGCAGTGGTATAAACAAAAGGTTTAAATGCTGAACCTGGTTGACGTCGTATTCCCGTAACATGATTTAATCCTCTTCCAAACTCCTGATTTTCCCCACCCACCATAGCTTTTATCTCGCCGGTTTTGGGATCTATAACAACGAAACCAACTTCTATTTTTGTTGCTTCATTTTTTACAGAGTCTACAAAATTGTTATCTGCTTTCATTGCATTATAGATATTAGCTTTCTCTTCCTTGCTTTTAGCCACTCTGTATTTTCTTGAACTTTTAATTGCCTGATCTATAAGCTCAGTAAGCAGAACTTTATTCTGCCTCCAGTTCCATTTTTCATTAAATAGTTCCTGAATTGCTGCAATATGATCTGCTGCAACCTCGTTAGCGATTCTTTGCATTCGTAAATCCAGTGAAGTATAAATATTTAATCCATCCCTGTACAAATCGAATCCATATTTATTCGAATTTTTTTTCATCTGAAGTCTTACATATTCAAGAAAATGCGGCGCCTCGGATTTAAGAACTTTTGTGCTTCCCGCTGCAAGAACAATTGGCTGCTCCTTCAATTTTTCATACTCGGCTTCATCTAATACACCTGTAATTACCATATTATGCATAACAAGATTTCTTCGAGCAATTGATTGATCGTAATTCCTTACCGGGTCGTAATCACCCGGAGATTTTAACAAGGCAACAAACAATGCTGCTTCAGGCAAAGTTAACTCTGTAGCAGATTTATTAAAATAAGCCCGGGAAGCTGCTTCTATTCCATACGCACCTTTACCGAAATATGAAACATTAAGATATAACTCGATAATTTCTTTTTTAGTAAATCTTTTTTCAACCTGAATTGCAGATATCCATTCTCTTATCTTTCGAACAGCTTTATCAAGCTGATTTTCCCGCCTGGATTTTAGTTCATAGAGATTTTTAGCAAGCTGCTGTGTAATTGTACTTGCACCTTCTCTAAAAGAGAATCTCATAACATTTTTTATCATTGCCTTAAAAAACCTGCCAACATCTACTCCCCAGTGATCAAAGAATTTTCTATCTTCGGTTGAAATTAAAGCCGAAGTTAAGAATGCCGGAAGGCTGTCAATATCAGATTCTATTCTGTTTTCAATAAAAAATTTTCCAATTAATTCCCCATCAGCAGAAAATACCTTGGTGGCAAGCTGCGGTTTGGGATTTTCCAGATCCTCAATAGATGGCAATCCGCTTACGATATAAATTACCAGGATGAGTAAAATTACTGCACTTACTCCAAGTGAAATTATCCAATTTATTTTTCTGTTTGCTTTCCTTTTCTTCAATTTTCTATTTCTATGTTTTGAATCAAAAAAATATTTTTTAAGTTCATCATCATTTAAATTCTTCTTTGCCATATTACTGCCAATCAATTATCTCCAACTCACCCGAATCAAATTTAGCATAACAGGGAGCTTCAATCCATGAACCCAGGTTAATAAATTTTCCTCCCTTGTATTCTACAAATGATCTCTCATGCGAATGCCCAAACATAACATAATCAAATCCTTCATCAATTTTTTGTTTTGCAGCATTTAGCATACCGTCTATCTCACCGTAATCCCTTTGCTTTGTGTATGCCCGGCTGGATTTGCTTGTTTTACTTGCTATAGCAATACCAATATCAGGATGTAATAACGAATATAATTTTTGTGTGAATTTGTTCCTTAAAATTACTTTTAATATTCTGTAACCAATATCTTTTTTTACAAGACCATCTCCATGACCGATATAAAATTTTTTTCCGTTTAACATCACTTCAATCGGGGCTTCATACATTTTGATACCGATTTCTTTTGTAAAAAAATCTCTGTGTAAAAAATCATGATTCCCAATAAAGTAATGAATCCGGATTCCCCTTTCCGTAACATCCTGCAGGGCAGTTAAAGTTCGAAAGAAACCTTTTTGATAAACTCTTTTATATTCAAACCAGTAATCGAATAAATCTCCTAAAATGAATAACTCATCACAGTTATCTTCTGCAAATTTTAGAAATTTTACTAATAATCTCTCCTTTTTATTTTCAATTTCCTTTGTTTGAAGACCTAAATGTTGATCGGAAATAAACAGGTATCTTTTATTCACAAGTAACTTTCTTTTTTATCAGATTAAAATTTAAAATTAAAGATTACCTTTTTGAAATGAAACAGTGATAATTATCCATTACTTACTCTTAGCTGATAATAATAATCTCTGATTAGGATCGATTAATATACTTTCCGGCTTTTTTGAACTACTAATGGTTAGTTGCATCAAATTTGAATTTATATAAAATTTATGATATTCTATTTCATCAACCTCATATTGCATTCCTATCTCCAGGGTGAAATGATATTCTTCATACTTTTCCTGAACCTGTTTCAGATCAATTATCGTTTTATAATTATCACCAATTTGTATTGTTTCCCAATTATAATTCAGTTCAATTTCACCAACTCCAATTATCCATTGATCAAAAAATTTATCCAAATCTTTGCCGGATACAGATTCACAAACATTTATAAAATCCCCGGTTGATGCATTTGAATATTTATATTTTCTGTAATATTCTCTAAGTATCTTAAAAAAGATTTTGTCTCCCAATTCCCATCGGAGCATATGTAAAACCCACGCACCTTTATCATAAATTGTACTGTTAAACAAAAATGCTCCGGGTTCATCCAAAGAGCCAATAAATTTGCGCTGCCTTTTACTTTGCATTGTTGCTTGCAAAGCAGAGCTGCCGGACTTGTGTTCAAAATACAGCGCTTCACAATAGGATGAAAAACCTTCATTTAACCATATATCTTTCCACGATTTAAGTCCAACTGCATTACCCCACCATTGATGAGCCGCTTCGTGAATATAAATATCCAGGAAAAAGTTTTTTCCACCAACGAGATTTGATCCCACGCCAGTTATCGTCTGATGCTCCATTGCTCCCCGCTGCCATAAAAATTCAGCAATTCCATATTTTTCAC
Source organism: Bacteroidota bacterium (assembly GCA_022562275.1). Classification (GTDB taxonomy): domain Bacteria; phylum Bacteroidota; class Ignavibacteria; order Ignavibacteriales; family Ignavibacteriaceae; genus BMS3ABIN03. The sequence goes on along the minus strand of JADFPP010000003.1, from coordinate 78,450 downwards.
CAATGAATGGATATTCACCAAATGTTTCCGCTAAGAAACTGAGAATTTCTACGTGCTCCGCAAAATCAATTTGTGCATTCTTGTAATCATTCGGTAATACGTAATAATCTATGTTCATTGTATCTTTCCCATCAATCGAAATGTAGCTATCACTAAAGTGCTTGTAACCGGAAGAGTATAACGCAATCAAATATGTTGATATTGGATAGATTGTTTTCCAATGATACGTTCTTCTTAAATTATCATTTACTACATCAACCAAAATTCCGTTTGAAACTGAAACCTGTGAGGAATCATTCTTAATTCTTATATCTAACAGAGCTTTATCATTGGGAAAATCATTGCATGGAAACCATGTTGATGCGTATGTAGGTTCACTTATTGAATACACTAATGACTTACCGTTAATCTTAGCAAACGAGAATCCACCAAAACCAGCGCTCTCAGGTGTTCCTGAGTATTCAATCTTAACTTTAAATGTATCAGGAATTGAATGATCAATCACTATGGAAATTAATTTTCCCTCATAAGTGTAATCGGCTTTTTTGCCATTCAATTCAACCAGGTTAATTTTAAAATTATCATAAAAGTTTAAATCGAGTGAATTTAGTCCTTTCGTCTTTAAAACTGCTGTAATTTTTGCAGAAGCATCAAATTTTTTCTTTTCCGGGAATAGATCAAAGAATAGATCGTAATGGAGTATATCGACCTGCCTTTGATTATCGGTTATATATTTGTCCTGATCAAAACGCAATTTGATATTTTTAAAGTGTTGTGAAAAGAAATCTGTCTTTATTTTTTCCAGTTCTATACCGCTTTGTTTATATACTAACCAGGAACCACCGGTAAAAAGCAGAAGTATTATAAAACAAGCAGCAACCGTTTTAATTTTCCACATATTCTAAATATTTAATTAAAATGAATAATTAATTAGTAGTAAGACAATGTAATAATTTATAAAAATAAATATATAAGACGTTACAAATAATAATTTGTTTAATTGTCAATCATATCATAATTATTTATCTTTACATATATAATAAAAAGGAATTTAAATGCCCTTCGCAGGTACTTCAGTTGTACGAGAAACAATTGTAATGATACTTTCCGGCGGCCAGGGTGAAAGGTTATTTCCACTCACAAAACTCAGAAGTAAACCCTCGGTGCCGTTCGGTGGAAAATACCGTATAATCGATTTTGCATTATCTAATTGTCTGAACTCCGGACTGAGAAGAATATACGTATTAACCCAATATAAATCCGATTCATTAAATCAGCACTTACTTGAGGCATGGAGTATATTTAACCCCGAGCTAGGCGAGTTTATTTATTCTATTCCGCCACAAAGAAAATTGAATAACGACTGGTATCTGGGAACTGCTAACGCCATTTACCAAAATAAAAACTTATTTTCAAAAGATCATAAAGCGCGCTGGGTATTGATTTTAAGCGGAGACCATATTTATAAAATGGATTACCTGCGTTTGATGCAATCCCACGTTGAAAGCAAAGCTGATTTATCAATTTCATGTATTGAAATTCCTAAATCAGATGCAAGCGGATTTGGAATTGTTGGGGTTGATAAAAATTACAGGGTAAACTCTTTTATTGAGAAACCTGAAGATCCACCCGAAATACCAAATAAACCTGGATTTTCGTTCGTAAATATGGGGATATATGTTTTTTCTGCAAAAGTTTTGCGCAAGATATTTATTGAGATGGAAGAGAAGAAACTAAAACCTCACGATTTTGGTTTAGATATAATTCCGTATATGGTAAAATCAAATATGAATGTTTACGCATTCAAATTTGAAGATCCGAATAAAGAGGTAAATCCATATTGGCGCGATATAGGAACGCTTGATGGATACTTTGATTCGAACATGGATTTAATAAAAATCACACCCGATTTTAATTTATATGATTCCGCCTGGCCTATGCGTACTCATCAGTATCAGTTTCCACCGGCAAAATCTGTCTCCCACGAAGGTGAAAGAGTAGGTAGAAGTTTAAATTCTCTTATCTGCGATGGCTCAATTGTTTCGGGAGGTTTAGTCGAGCGGTCTATTATCGGTCCAAATGTAAAGATAAATAGTTTTGCTTATATAACAGATTCAATTATAATGAATAATTGTAATATTGGAAGACATGTCCGTATTAAAAGAGCAATAATAGATAAAAATGTAGTAATTCCTAAAGGTTACGAAATTGGATTCGACCCGGTAAGAGATAAGGAAAAATTTACAGTTACCGAATCCGGAATTGTTGTAATAGCAAAGAACACTGTTCTTGAGGAATAAATATTTAACCTCCTTTCCCCGATTGTAAAAATTCTGATACAATTTAGTTAAGTCTTTATTTAATACCTTGAAAAGATTTCGATAATTATTCATATCTTATACCAATTTGTAGTTCAGAAGATATTTATTCCAATTCCTTTATTTATTATAAGTTAACAATGAGATTGTGAAAACCGCCTAACTATTATGAACCCTGTTTTAAAAAATAAACTTAAAAACCTTCCGACAAATCCTGGTGTTTATCAATTTAAAAACGATAAAGCTAAAGTAATTTATATAGGCAAAGCCAGAAACTTAAGAAGCCGTGTGAAGAGTTACTTTCACAGCAGTGCAGTTAATGCCAAAACAATAGCTTTGGTTAAAAGGATTGCCGACGTAGAATTAGTGATAACCGATTCTGAAGTTGAAGCTCTTGTACTCGAAAACAATATGATAAAGGAATTAAAACCCCGCTATAACATCGATCTGAAAGATGATAAATCATTTCCCTTCATAAAAATTACAAAAGAACCATATCCCCAGGTTTATTCAACCAGGCAAATTATAAAAGATGGTTCGAAATATTTTGGCCCATATACAAGTGTTAAAAGTATGAAGGCTGCACTCCGGATGATAAATCGAATTTTCAAAATACGAAGCTGCAAGTATGATATAAATGATAAAACAATAGAAAAGAAAAAATTCAAAGTATGCCTCGATTATCATATAAAAAAATGTGATGGACCTTGTGAAGGTTTAGTATCCGAAATTGAGTACAATGAAATGGTACAGGAAGTAATAAAAGTTATTCGCGGTAAAACTGATGATCTGATAAAAGAACTGGAAGCTAAAATGGATAAAGCTGCAGCGGAAACTGATTTTGAAAAAGCTGCACAGATAAGAGATAAAATTGAACAACTCAGAGCCATATCATCAAAGCAGAAAATAGTGAGTACTGATTTTGAAGACCGCGATGTAATATCCGTTGCTTTTGAAGGCAGGGATTCCGCCTGTTCAATATTTAATATTCGCAGCGGCAAACTTGTTGGCAAAAAACAATTGAAATTAAAATTAAAGGGAGGAGAAGAGTTACCGGAGATATACAATTCCGCTGTTAAATTCTATTATGGCGAACATACTGAAATACCAAAGGAAATATTATTTGAAACTGAACCCAATGATGCCGACTTGCTTAAAGAATGGCTTAATTTAAGTGCACAGCGGAAAGTGAAGTTCATTATTCCTCAGCGTGGAGAACTGCGCTCTTTAGTAAAAATGTGTAAACAAAATGCAATTCTTCAATTAAAAGAAATCCAGATACAGAAAATGAAGAAGGAAGGTCACATAACATACGCGGTAGCTGCCCTTCAAAGAGATTTAAGATTAAATAATCTGCCAAAAAAAATAGAATGCTTTGATATTTCAAATTTGCAGGGAACTGATTCGGTTGCAAGCATGGTGGTTTTTGTTGATGGTAAACCAAAAAAAAGTTTGTACAGAAAATTTATTATAAAAAGTGTTGATGGACCTGACGACTTTGCAAGTATGCGGGAGGTGGTAGAGAGAAGATATAAGCGACTGTTAAACAATGGAGATTTATTGCCCGATCTGATAATGGTTGATGGTGGTAAAGGACAGTTATCCAGTGCAGTTGAAGTGCTGAATGATTTGGGAATAAAACAAATTCCTGTAATCGGTTTGGCAAAACGATTGGAAGAAGTTTATTTTCCACGGAAATCCGAGGCAGAATCAATTCCTAAAACATCATCAGCAATAAAATTATTACAGCAAATACGTGATGAAGCACACCGGTTTGCAATTACTTTTCATCGAAAACGACGTTCAAAAAGAACATTTACTTCCGAACTAACAGAGATAAAAGGCATCGGTCCTTCCACGGCACACATGTTGATTAAACAGATTGGAAGCATTAGAGAAATAAAAAATGCTTCACTTGAAAATCTATCTGCTATTGTGGGCAACAAAAAAGCAGAGTTAATTAAAAGTTATTTCCAACGAGAATAGGTGAAATGAGAATTTCAATCTCAGTATTGTGCATCATCTTTATACTGCGTAATGGCAGTTATTATGAAGAAACCGCTGGAGATGATTTTAAGACCAATTATTAAAATATCAGGTTGTCTTTCCATCCATTTCCGGATTGACTTTACGTCCGAAAATAAGAACCACACCCAGGAGTACAATCCCAATTAATCCAAACGACAGATATGGAGAATAGCCATACGCAGATAATATATCCCCCAAAAGCATACTAACAAATGCAACTACAAGAGCATACGGGAGCTGTGTTCTTACGTGATCAACATGATTACAACGGGAAGCAATGGAACTGAGGATGGTTGTATCGGAAATTGGTGAGCAATGATCTCCGAACACACTTCCGGCAAGTACTGAACTAATCACTCCGTATAATATAATTGTACTATCTGCCGGAACTAAATTATTTAACCCGGCAACCGAATGTGCAAGCGGAATAACAATAGGCATCATTATAGCCATTGTTCCCCAGCTTGTACCTGTTGCAAAACTTGTTATGGCTGCGATAATAAAAATCAGCACTGGTAAATAATGGGGACTGATATCACCACCGATTAAACTGATGATATAATCCGCTGTTTTCATTTCAACAGTGATTGCACCGATAGACCAGGCAAGTGTTAAAATAATAATTGCAAGGAGCATTGATCTTATTCCGAGAAACCATGCATCAATAGTTTCACTCAAACTCATTATTTTTTGCGACAGAATCATTATTGCAGCAACAATACAAGCGGTAAAACTACTCCACAGCAATGCTAAATATGAATCGGAGTTACTAATTATTTCACGCAAGCCGTAGTCGCTAATACCTTGTTCCTGTAACGAACTAATTCCTGTATAAACGAGTCCTATAATTGTTCCAAAAATTATTATAAATATTGGAATGATACCATTGTACCATTTTGCTTTGTCTTCATTACCAAATATTTCAGAGAATTCGTCTAAAGATTTTTGATTACTATCTGAATTATTGAATAATCTGCCTTCTATCCATGCCCTTCTTTCAGCTTTGTACATTGGTCCAAAATCTCTTTGGAAATATGAGATTATAAAGACAAAAAGGAGCATAGCGATAGGATAAAATCTATAAGGTATTGTTGCCAAGAATGTAGAGTAGCCGTCGGCATCTGATCCAATCATCTTTAAGCCGTCCTGTATTAATCCTACTTCAAATCCTATCCACGAACTAATAATAAAAACACTTGCAACAGGAGCTGCAGTTGCATCAACAATAAATGAAAGCTTTTCCCTGGATATTTTCATTCTATCAGTTACCGGGCGCATAAGGTTTCCAACAATAAGTGTATTTGCATAATCATCAAAAAAGATAACCAATCCCGCAAGCCAGGAAGATATCATTGTTGATTTTCTGGTTTTTGCAAACCTTATAATCACATTTGCTATACCTCTTGTTCCCCCGCTCTTCGATATCAAACCTATTACTCCGCCAAAAAGCAAAGTAAAAACTATTATTTGAATATGTGAAGTATCGGATATTGCACTGATAATATATTTATCTATTAAACGAAGTAACGCTATTAGCGGATTGTAGTTATAAATAAATACCGCACCGATATAAACACCAAACATTAATGAAACAATCACCTGTCTGAAAATAAGTGCCATCAGTATTGCAAGCAGCGGAGGTATAATGCTTAATAAACCCGGCAACACTCTGATGGAAAGTGTTTCAATATTTAACTCTGGAAAAGTTACGGAGTAGTTTCCCGATTCATTAATAGTTAGAAGAGTATCTATTTTACCGGCAGAAACAATTAACAGAAATTCATTCTTGTTTTCTTCATTTTGAATTACAACAACTGCGGAAGAAATGCTATCAGGCAGATTTGCAACAGTAAATGTGAATTCAATCCCTTCTAATGTAATTTGGGAAACCGAAACAGTCTGTGAATAGATACAATTAGATATTAACAGAACTATGGCTGAGAATAAAATTAAAGATCTTTTCAAACTATTAGTAATAGATAATGGATATTGAAAGATTATAATTCAAATTTAATTAAATATAACTGCTTGAATAAATAATTCAAAAATAATTATTATTTTTGTTACAATTAAAATATTAAAGAAGAAATGTCAAAGCTTTTTCTAATCATACTGCTTACTGTTCTGTTTACCGTGAGCTGCAACAAGCAGGAAAACGAAGTTCAACAAAAGGTCAGTGGCCCTGCTCTACATAAACTGGTAATAGATGCTTTATGGGGAAGTGAAAAAGCAAATAACAATTTATCGGGGATGGTGAATTCAAATTCACCAATTAATGCTGCTTACCACCGATTAACAATAGATAGCATTATTACCAAATCAGGTACTAAATTTTATTTTGTATTGATTGAATATCCAAATCCTTTATACAACCTGCTTTCAGTTTATGATGAGTATTTAAACCTTTATTTACGCGACAACTCACTAAATGGAAATATAGTTACTAAATGGCAAACTATTTCAGCTAAACAGTTTTTGGTTGCATCAGAAAATTTTATCACTAAAGATTTCTTAAAATTATCAAGGCTTTCCCTTTATAAATATATAGATGGAAAATTTTATTTGGTATTTCGTTCATTTAACAGGTTTGTAAATGAAAATAATATCTATGATCAGGAAATAAAAAGTATTACCGATACGAGTATTGTAACCCGAATTACTTCTAAATCACGAGCTAAAATAAATAATAATACAGATACTTTTATTTACAATAGTAAAGAGCACAGATACATCAGCAATAAAAATATTTTTTCAAATTTTGTATTGAATGAAATATCGAATGCATCGTGGAAAATAGAAAAACCTGAGTTAACTATCGAGTCATTCAAAAACGAAGGCGCGGATTCAATCAGCAAAGATCAGAATAAAAAAGAAAATGATAAAGCAAAGATGAATGGATTTCTGCTACCACTAAATTTCGATTGGAATGATGCAATCCGAATTTCAATAACAGAACATTTAAAAAGTAAATTAGATGGTTATAGATATATCAATGAAAAACTTGGATCACAAATTACCGTTATCCCGTTACCAAAAGGAACCAACGGAACCCAATTCGTAAAATATAATTTTGGTCAGTTCACAAAAGGTAAGTACCAGATCCGATCGACGAAGATGATTGAAGCAGGAAATAATTTTATTCAGTTATTTGAACATTCCTGTGGAGATAAATCATTTATTCTAATTCTAGAAGTACCCAAATATACTTACGGTAATAACAAAAAATTATATAACGATATCATCTCTTCATTTTCAATAGATTGCTAATGTATAAATTACTCTTCTTCCTGCATAAAAGTGATGACGAAAATGTTTTGAAACATTTTGAAGAGGTAACAGTAAATCATCTTAAAGAAATTACAGGAGATGATATTATGGTTGCCAGAGTAGAAAGCAATTTTCTTCTGGAAACAAAGTATAGTCATTTTTGTGAAGTTTCTGCTACATCTATAGATGAGATGAATAAGTTAATGAATACAAAAGCAGGTAAAGAATTGAATAATGATTTAATGCTTTTTCATAACAGCATTACTGTAATCTCTGTTAATTACAGCAAAGATGCTTGAAATAATTCTTGCTGAACAGGTTTTTAATTGATGTCTGTGAGAAAATGAAGGCTTAAAATATAAAGTATTATATTCTTGTTTAAAATTTTAAGGGTAACCGGCTACACAAACATCATGCTTACCGCTGCTTCCTTCCGGACCTGACGGAGTTAGGCAATCATTTGTTAACCGGCACCCAATTCTTTAAATAGCAAGATTCAAACAATTAATTTTTTTTAAAATATTAAACGGGATAGTACAAATAACTGATCGTCCAACCTATTTTTTCTTTCTCTGATCTCTGAGGGTATTTCTTTCCCAAAAAACTCCGTTTTTATAACCCTGAATTTCTTTGTTCTCTTCGGCCAATTCTAATCTTTTTTGTGATAGACAGCAATAATATTCATCCATCTCAATACCGCTAAAATTTCTCTCCAGTTTCTTAGCAACTGCTGCTGTTGTACCCGAGCCTAAAAACGGATCAAAAACTATTTCGCCTTTGTTACTGCCGGCTAGAATAATTTTTGCCAATAGTTTTTCGGGCTTTTGGGTTGGATGATCAGTATTTTCCGGCATGGACCAAAACGGAACTGAAATGTCAGTCCATAAATTTGATGGGGCGGTATCCCGAAAATGGCTACTTCCTATGTTAATCCAATCCTTCGGATTCCCGGATTCGTCCTTATATGGAGCAAGTACTTTTCTTCTCAGTTTTATATCTTTGAGATTAAATGTAAAATTATCACTTTTAGTAAAAAACCAGATATCTTCTGAACAATTTTTCCAGTTCTTTTTTGCCCCTCTGCCTTTTTCTCTTTCCCAGGTAATTCTGTTCCTTACAATTAAATATTTCATACCAACATTTAAAACTGCATTTGATGATTTCCAATCACCACAAATATATACCGATGCTGTTTCCTTAAGAGTTCTAATAAGTTTCGAGAACCATGATTCAAACCAATCTTCATATTTAAATCGTTTCATACTCTTAAACGAAGTGCTGTTAAATTTTTTGTAAAGATTATACGGCGGATCGATAAACATCAGATCGACAAAATTGTCCGGCAAATAATCAATCGCATCTTCTGTATTTTGCAATATGATTTTATCTTCTATTTGTTCGGGTTTAACTTTTTTATCCAGATGTATTAATTTTTTTCTGTAACAATTAATCTCATCTTGTGTAAGAGTAATTGTCTTATTCAGCGGTGCAGGTTCTATTATTTTGAAAGTATCATTCATAGAATAAATTTTTGTGAAAATTGGCAGGTAAAAAATATAACAGTAATATCAGGATTTCAGATTAAAATACTTTTCTCGTAATACTTTTAGTTCTTCAATAACTTTTTCAACATGCGTTCGAAGAATTGCATTTAATTCATGCACCCTGCTATCTACTACCTGATCCGTTGCAGCAGATTCTATGGCAAAACAATGTTCTGCTATACTTTCAATGCCTAAAGTAAGAGCGCTGCCATTTAATTTATGGGTAAAGAATTTTAATTTATCATAATCATTATTATTTATGGCATTATCAATTTCAACAATTAGAATTGGTAATTCTTTTATATAAATATCAAAAATTTCTATTAAGAAATCTATGTCTTCCTTTGTCTGTACTTCATTAATAAACGTAATATTGCTTTCATCAATAATATGCGTATCCGAAGTTGTTTTTTTTGTTTCATCGAGGCATATTGCTTTTTCTTTTTCTATATTTGCCTGCCATTTATACATGAGTGTCTTAATTTCTTCAACGTTAATCGGCTTATTTAAATAATCATCCATCCCGGCATTAATGCAGGCTTCCCTGCTATTCATCATTGTATCTGCCGTCATTGCAATTATTTTTGGAATTTTCTTTCCTGCAAGCATACTCCTTATTCTTTTTGTTGTTTCAATACCGTCTAACTTTGGCATTAATAAATCCATTAAAATAATATCATAGTCTTTCGAATTAATTTCATGAATTGCCTCCAGACCGTTATTCGCTATGTCCGGTTTAAATCCTAATTTTTCCAATATTCTTGAAGCTACTTTTTGATTTACAATATTATCCTCAACCAACAGAACATTTAAAGGAGTGGATTTTTCTGAAGGTGTTGTTGAATCCTCTATTACTGGTTCTTCTATTGACTGATCAGCAATATTATTAAAAAGCTTAAATAGAGTTTGATGCAATGTTTTACTTCGTACAGGTTTTCCGATTATCCGTATAAATTCATCATTTAAACTTGTAATATTTTCCAGTTGATCACCTACATAAGAAAACAAGATAATTGGAATTTTTTTCATCGTGTTTTTATTTCTAATTTGATGAATGAATTCCAATATATTAAAATCGAGGGATTTCAAATCGATTATTATGCCATCGATACCATTATTATTTATAAAATATTCCCGGGCTGAATTATTATCTGAAAAACACTTAGGGTTCATTCCCCAATTTTTTAACTGCTTTTCCATTACTTCAAGTCCGCTCAGATTTTTTTCAATTAACAGAATGTTTTTGTTTTCAAATACCGGAAGAGCATTATATTGATAAAACTTTGATTCGTCTATTAGACTTTCGACAATAATATCGAAGAAAAATGTAGTGCCCTTGCCCTCTTCACTTTGAACGGACATATTTCCATTCATCAATGTTGTAAGGCGCTGGCTTATAATTAACCCAAGTCCCGTTCCACCATAATGTCTTGAAGTAGATGAATCGACCTGGCTGAATGGTTTAAATAAGCGGTCCATTTTATCTTTGGGTATGCCTATTCCTGTATCTTTCACAGAAAAACTAATTTTGTGCTTATTAAATTCTAATTCCTCCGAAGATACGGAGATTAAGATTTCCCCATCATCTGTAAATTTAATGGCGTTACCAACAAGGTTCATAAGAATTTGGCGTAATCTTGTTACATCGCCGGTTATAACTGCCGGTGTTTCCCTGCTAAAGTAATTAATAAGCTCCAGATTTTTTTCGGCAGCTTTCGAAGCTAATAAATCAAGAGAGTCCTCAATACATTCTCTTAAATCAAAAGGTTTATTCTCAAGATCCAGTTTTTTTGATTCAATTTTTGAGAAGTCAAGAAGATCGTTAATTATAAATAAGAGCTGTTCCCCGCTCAGGCGTATAGTGTCAACATATTCTTTCTGAACTTCATCAAGATCAGTATCTAAAAGTAATCCTGTCATACCGATAACACCATTCATCGGGGTTCGTATTTCATGACTCATTAATGCAAGGAACTCACTTTTTGCCTGTGTGGTGTTCTTTGCTTTTTTTACTGCTTTATCCAGTTCATCATTGTTTCTAAGTAAAATATCTCTGAAAATATTTCTTCTTATCACTGCCCCGATTGTGGAAGCCATGGTAATTAAAGTTGATTCTTCATTATCGCTCCAAATACGGTCCTCTTCCATATCGTCAAATCCTATAAAACCCCAATAAACATTATCAATCATAATTGGTACAAGAATGATTGATTTAATATTCTTATCAATAAATGCTTCCCGATAACTTTTGGGGAGATCTTTAATAACAAATTTTAGTGTATTTCCATTTGAGAATTTTTCATAAAAATTTAGTGCGGAAAAGCGTGAATATGAAATTTTTTGAAATTCCGGATTTCTTATCTGAGCTTCCGTCCCCTCTGCAGCCCACTCATATATCAAACTAAAATACATCTCATCAGTATCCCTATTAACCTGATGTTGAAAAATATATACTCTGTCAACATCGGCTGCCATTCCCAGAATACCAAGTACATGGTTAAACCCTTCTTCCTGTTCTTTCGAGGAGATTAGTGCCTTGGTTGCTTCTGCAATACCCTGAAGTAATTTATCTTTCTTTTGAATTAATTTTTCATTTTCTTTTTGAGATGCAATGTCTTTAAAAACACTGTAAATGTATTTTTTGTTGTCAATACCTTTTATAAATGAATTAGAAATTTCAAATTCTTTTACATAATCATTCCATAAATAAAGTGTTGATTCATATTTTGTTTTGATATTCCCGGAATTAAAATCCTTTTTATAATCATTTAATATTACTATCCCTTTTTCTTCATTATAAAGCGATGAGATTGACTGTCCCTCTATTTCAGATCGTGATTTACCTATCATCTTTGTATATGCATCGTTACATAAATAGATTAAGCCGTCTTCATCGGTTATCCTCATACCATCGTACGAATTTTCCCACACTGTTTTAAATGTGTCTTCAGAGGAACGGAGTTTTTCTTCAGCTATCAGTATTTTGGAAATATTCCGGATTGTGCCCTGTCCCATTCGATGCCCATTAGCCTCAACAATGCGACCTGTTATTTCCACCGGAATTGTTGAACCATTTTTGTGAAGCAGGTCTGTTTCAAAGGCAGTAAAATCTTTACCCCTAAGTAATATTGTCATTGATTTAATTGTGAATGCCAATTTATCCATACAGACATAGTTAGCAAAAGATCTGCCCACAACTTCATCCACACTATATCCTAAAAGTTCTTCACAGGAAGGAGTTATAAAAAGTAATTTTCCTGTTTTTGATATTCTGAATATTACATCATGAGAAGAAGCTGTAAGTAGTTTTAAATCTGTACTTTCCTGTACCAGTTTCAAGAACGATTCGCTTAATCGACCCAGCAGATCCTGATATTTCTCACTAAGAAGATTTTGCGAAATAAGTTCATCAAGTAGCATCCGCAGGTTATTTACTTCATCGGGATCAATAGTAAGTTCATCTTTATTTATGGATTCGGATAGAATCATAGAAGATTAGGCATTTATTTTTAATACGTAATTACTTTAACCATAATTTAACACTTTTATTTTAAAATATATACTGCTAAGATATTTCACATTACACAGTTATACAAACAATTATCAAATAAATATCATCTGCTTGCATCAAACTAACCTAATTTTCTTGATTACATAATTCCATTTCTATAAGTTTAAATTACTTTTCTAACATTTAAAAGGAAGTTCATAATGAACAGAACCATTATAAGTTTACCTGGAGACGGCATCGGAAAAATTGTTCTTCCTGAAGCAGTCAGGGTATTAAATGCAGTAGGTTTTGAAGCTGATTACATTCATGCGGATATTGGCTGGCAATTCTGGTGTAAAGAAGGTAACGCACTTCCGGATAGGACTGTAAACTTACTGGAAAAGTATAAAATAGGATTGTTCGGAGCAATAACAAGTAAGCCCAAAGATGATGCAGTTAAAGAACTTGATCCATCTTTAAAAGATAAAGGATTTATTTACTTCAGCCCAATTGTTGGATTAAGACAATATTTCAATCTTGATGTTTGTATTCGTCCCTGCAAATCATTTAAACATAATCCTCTCAATTTTATAAGAAGAAATACAGGTGATGGTTTTGAGGAACCATTGATTAATGCCGTAATATTCAGACAAAATACAGAAGGGCTTTACTCAGGAGTCGAGTGGACAAACCCGCCGAAGTTGGTGAGAGATGCACTTGAAACTCATCCTAAAATGAAAAAATTTGCAGATGTACGAAATGAAGATCTGGCAATTTCAACAAGAATTGTATCAAGAGAAGGCTGCCGCAGAATAATTACCGCTGCGTTTGAATATGCGAAGAAATTTGGTTACCCCAATGTTACGGTTTGCGAAAAACCTAATGTGCTTAGAGAGACTTCCGGAATGATGGTGAAAGAAGCAAAAGTGATTGCTAAAAATTATCCCGACATTCAACTATGGGATACAAACATCGATGCACAAATGATGTGGCTTACTAAAAATCCGGAGATATATGGTGTGCTTGTAGCGGAAAATATGTTCGGTGATATTATTAGTGATGGATTTGCAGGTTTGATAGGCGGTTTGGGATTTGCTTGCAGTGCTAACATTGGAGAGGAAGTTGCAATATTCGAACCAACACATGGATCGGCCCCAAAATATGCTGAATTGAATCCTTCAATTGTAAATTCAATTGCTATGATTCTTAGCGCCTGTATGATGCTCGATCATATTGGAGAAATTGAAAAAGCGGTGAACATTCGTAGTGCAATTGCTAAAATTATTGAGGAAGGAAAAGTAAAAACCTATGATATGATGAAACTACGTGGTGGTTCTGATGCAATAAATAAAGGAGCAGCAACAACACAACAAATAACGGATGAAGTAATCAGTAAACTGTAAATGGGTCATTCTGATCCCGATCTTGTCGGGAGAAGAATCTCTTCAACATAAGTAAAAGATTCTTCATTTCGCTGCGCTTCATTCAGAATGACAATAACAAATTCAAGGATAGTATAATGCGCGATAAAGTATTAAAAATCTGGCCAGAAATAAATTGGTTAAAAGATGAAGAACTGCGAAATAATGTTCTCGATTGCTGGGTGTATGCGATTGAAAACAGCGTGCTAACTGTGGAAGACCTTGAGGTGATTCCATTCTCTCTGCTCATAAAAGATTGCAATGTAACTTTTATGAATCACAAAAGAACCGTTGTGCAACTTTCGGTGGATATTGCTAAAAAGATGAAAGAGAATTTTGGTGATGAGATCAGTATTAATATGGATATACTTATTGCCGGAGCAATTTTAATTGATGTAGGAAAACTTTTAGAATATGATAAAGTTGATGGTAAACTAACAACAAGCAATGCAGGAAAATTATTAAGGCATCCATTCAGCGGTGTTGCCCTAGCTGATCGTTTTGGTTTACCGCCGGAGGTTCAGCATATAATTGCATACCATTCAAAAGAAGGAGATTTAGGAAAAAGAACAGTTGAAGCGATCATTGTTCATCATGCAGATTTTGTATCGTTTGAACCGTTTAAAAATTAATTGTTAAATTGTTGCATTGCTTTATTGCTACTCTCCAAAAAACAATTGAACAATACAGCAATTAAACAATTATAAACCATAACTTTTTTATAAATTAGAGCATAAGATGCCTCAAACATTAATAGAAAAAATAGCACAAAAATTTGCTGTGGGATTATCCCCTGATCATAAAATACATTCCGGTGATTATATTATGATACAACCGGCTTATGTGATGACGCATGATAATACCGGAGCGGTTATTCCTAAATTTAAATCTATTGGAGCAACACAATTCTTTAATCCAAGGCAAGTCGTACATACCTTAGATCACGACATTCAAAACAAAAGTGAAAAAAATTTAGAGAAGTACAGAAAGATCGAAGCATTTTCAAATGAGATGGGCGCCGATTTTTATCCTGCCGGAAGAGGAATCGGTCATCAGGTTATGTGCGAAGAAGGTTATGCCTGGCCGGGTACTATGGTAGTTGCGTCTGACAGTCATTCCAATATGTACGGCGGTTTGGGATGTTTAGGAACTCCCATCGTGCGTACGGATGCAGCAGCTATCTGGGCAACAGGAAAAACATGGTGGAAAGTCCCGCCGATTGCTAAAGTAGAATTTGTGGGCAGCTTGCATAAAGGTATAACCGGCAAGGATGTGATTATCGCTTTGTGCGGTTATTTTAATAATGATGAAGTTTTAAATCATTCAGTTGAATTTGTTGGTGAAGGTGTTAAACATCTTTCTCTTAATGAAAGACTTACAATCGCAAATATGACCACAGAATGGGGTGCACTTGCGGGCGTCTTCCCTATTGATGAAGTTACTTTTGATTGGTTGAAACGAAGAAAGGCGTTTATAGAAGAAAGAGGTTTGGAAGGTGTTCCTTCTGATGAGGATGGAAATGTCCGTATGGATGCCATTGGCAGAAAACATCCAAGAATAAATGACGAAAGAATTTCCGAAATAGAAAAAAATATCATCTTAGCAGATGAAGATGCTTTTTATTCGAAAGAAATAATAATCGATCTCTCATCAATCGACCCTTATGTATCGGGACCAAACTCGGTAAAGATTATGACAAAAATTTCCGAGTTAAAAGAGCAGAATATAAAAATAGATAAAGCATATCTCATTTCCTGTGTAAACAGCAGAGTTGAAGATATAAAAGAAGCAGCGGAAATTATAAACGGAAAAAAAGTAGCTGATGGAGTTGAGTTTTACATTGCTGCTGCATCAAGTGAAGTACAAACTGAATGCGAAAGACTGGGTTATTGGCAATCACTTCTCGATGCAGGTGCTAAGCCGCTCCCACCGGGATGTGGTCCTTGTATTGGTTTAGGTGTGGGATTGCTCGAAGATGGCGAAGTCGGAATTTCTGCAACTAACAGAAACTTCAAAGGAAGAATGGGTTCACCAACTGCCCAGGCATATTTGGCTTCCCCTGCCGTTGTTGCCGCATCTGCTGTTTCCGGTAAGATTGACCTGCCTACCGGACAGGCAGGTTTTGATTGGCAGAATGATAATCTATCTATTATAGGTGAAATTAAAGTAAACACAAAATCTGTTGCAGATAAACCAAAGGTAAAAATCCTTCATGGTTTTCCTGAACTGATTGAAGGTGATTTGATATTCTGTCATCAGGATAATCTTAATACAGATGGGATTTACCCCGGCAAATACACTTACATAGATGACTTCACTCCAGAACAGCAAGCTGAAGTTGTTATGGAAAATTACGATCCTGAATTTAGTAAGATTGCAAAGAAGGGAGACATCATTGTCGGTGGTTTCAATTTTGGAACTGGAAGTTCCCGCGAGCAAGCCGCTACATCACTTAAGTATAAAGGCATTGCCTGTATTATTGCCGGTTCATTCAGCGAAACATATAAACGAAATGCAATTAACAACGGTTTTTTGGTAATTGAATGCCCGGAACTCATCGACGATTTGAAAAAACAATTCGGAACTGAAAAATTAACAGTTCAAACAAATAAAAAAATAAGAATAGATTTTAGAAATTCTTCAATAACTTTTGATGATAGGCAATACTCCATTGATCCTGTTGGCGAAGCCGCACAGGAGATTATCATTGCCGGTGGATTGGAGAACTGGGTGAAGAACACGATAGAACACTGATTTAACAGATTAAACAGATGGGAACTGATTAATTGAAATATCTGCATCAAGGTTTAACAGAAAAAATTATAAAAGCTTATTATAATGTATATAATGAACCTGGCTACGGCTTTTTGGAAAAAGTATACGAAAATGCTTTAATGATTGAATTACAATCTCTCAGATTGAATTGCGAAAAACAGAAACCTATATCAGTTTCATTTAAAGGATACAATGTTGGAGAATACTTTACAGATATAATTGTCGAGAATAAAGTTATTATTGAATTAAAAGCTGCTGAAGGATTAGTAGAGGAACACGAAGTACAATTACTAAATTATTTAAAAGCAACTGAAATTGAAGTTGGTTTTTATTTAACTTTGGTAAAAAACCTCAATTTAAAAGAAAGATTTTTGAGAACATCTATAAAAAATCAGTTTAAATCCGTTCGATCAGTTAGATCAGCGTTCCATTAAATTCTTATTGAGGATCGTGTATGCAAAAATCAATCTTAGGCCAAATAGCAAAATTCGTAATCATTCTTAATTATAAAGATGTACCAGAAGAAGTAACTAACGTAATTACAAATTCCTTATGACAGCAAAATCATTAATACCAACAGAAAATGCAATAAATAAAATTCTGTTATCAGGAATCAGAAAGTGATTCTGGATAGAGACCTGGCATTTCTATACAAAGTTGAAACATGCGCATTGAAACAAGCTGTTAAAAGAAATATTAAAAGATTTCCATCCGATTTTATGTTTGTTCTAATCAAAAAGGAAATTGATCAATTGGAGTCACAAAATGTGATACCATCTAAAAGTTACTTGGGTGGTGCTAATCCGATGTCATTTACTTAGCAAGGCGTTGCAATGCTCTCATCTGTATTGAATAGCGAAAGAGCGATTGAAGTAAACATTCTAATAATGCGAGCTTTTGTAAAACTTAGAGAAATTATATCAACTAACAAAAAGGTTGAAGAAAAATTGAAAGAGCTGGAAACAAAGCTTAAAGAACATGACAATCAAATTGTTCAGATAATTCAAGTGATAAATCAACTAGTTACACCGACTGTTTCTCCCAAAAAGAAGATAGGTTTTACCATAGACTAATAACAATAGTTATAAAATTAAAATTTGTGGATTCATATTTTAACCAAATAAAATAACAATTAAGCAATAAAACAATTAAACAATTAAAATTATGAGCAAATCAATCTCACGGCAAATGGCAGAATTTGCAATTAAACTTAAATATGAAGATTTACCAGAAGAAGTAGTTCATGAAGTTAAAAGATTTTTATACGATTCAATCGGCTGTGCGTTTGGAGGCTATCATACTAAAGATGTAAATATTATCAGAGATATTTACAAAGACATGGGTGGAAAAAGTGAATCAACAATAATAGGATTTGGTGAAAAACTTCCTGCCGTTAATGCAACTCTTGTCAACTCATTAATGATACGCGCTTTGGATTTTAATGATATCTATTGGAAAGAAGACCCTTGTCATCCATCGGATATTATTCCTGCTGCATTCTCAATTGGAGAACTTGTCGGTGCATCAATGAAAGAAGTTATTACGGCAATTGTTCTTGCTTATGAATTTGAACAGCGATTATGTTTGTTCGCAACTCCGGGTGTGCGTGAGCGCAAATGGCATCATGCTACACTTACACAGTTTGTATCGCCAATTGTTGCAGGAAAATTATTAGGATTGAATGAAGACCAAATGGTTAATGCCATTGGTATCAGTGGATGCCACAATCACACAATCGGTTGCCCCACTGCAGGTAAGTTAACGATGATGAAAAACACAGTTGATCCGATGGCAGTGCAGGCAGGAGTGTTTGCTGCACTTTTAGCACAAAAAGGATTTAGCGGAACCGAGGCAGTATTTGAAGGTAAAGAAGGGCTTATGGATACTTTCCTTGGCTGGGATACTAAAGATCAAAAAGTAAAACCTGTACAAATGGAAGGAAGAGATGGCTTAAACGAGTGGAGTTGGAATATTGATGCCTTGCTTGGTGGATTAGGCGAAAGTTATAAAATAATGGAATGCAGTATGAAGGCATTCCCTACAGAAGCATTAACCCACACACATCTATCGGCAACATTAAAAGTTGTAACAACAAACAATATCAGCTATGATCAAATAGAATCTGTAACCTTAACCACATTGGCACAAGCTTATGATATTCTTTTCGATCCGCACAAATACAGACCTGAATCGAGAGAAACAGCGGATCATTCACTCCCCTACTGCATCGCTGCAGCTTTGGTTGATCATAAAATTACAACCCAGTCATTCAGTGATGAAAAACTAAAAGACCCACGCATCTGGGAAGTGATTGATAAAATAAAAGGGGAACCATCTCTTGAATTTGAAAAAATGTTTCCTGCAAAACAGCCTTCAAATGTTGTTGTTAAAACTATCGATGGTAATGAATATTCTGAGTATCTTGAGTATCCAAAAGGTGATCCGAGAGAGCCGATGACTATGGAAGATCTGGATAATAAATTCAGTGCGCTCTCAAATGAATTGCTTAATGACGAAAATATTTATCAGATTAAAGAAATGATATTTAATTGTGAAGAAATGACGATAAAAGATTTTATGAATAAATTAATTGTATAATTCATTCTGTCATTGCGATCCCGACTTCAGTCGGGAGAAGCAATCCATTTAATTAAGATTGCTTCGTCACTTTGCTCCTCGCAATGACTAATAATTTGCACGTGAGAAATATATGAGTAATAAAAAATCATCGGCAGGTAACAAAGGAGATAATGTCCGCTCGGATTGTTATATAGAACTTGTGTTGAGAAACTCGGGCGGAATAAAAACTGATCTTAAAAGCAAGGTTGAATCAATGTATGGTGAATCAATCCATGAATTGGTTATTGATATGTGCAGATTTTTTAATATTAAAAATGCAAAGATTAAGATTGAGGATTATGGCGCACTTCCCTTTACAATAGCTGCAAGAATAGAGACTGCGCTAAAAAGAAATTCTCCTGGGATCAAAAAAGAATATTTATCACCGATAAATAAAAAATCTCAATATAAATCTGCAAAACAGAGACTCAGAAGAAGCAGGTTATACCTGCCCGGAAATGAACCTAAATATTTTATCAACGCTGGATTACACAAACCGGACTGTATAATATTAGATCTGGAAGATAGTGTTGCCCCAAATGAAAAAGATTCTGCACAGTTGGTGGTACGGAATGCACTCCGGTCAGTAAATTTTTATGGTAGTGAAAGAATGGTTAGAATAAACCAGCTTCCGGAAGGATTGAATGACTTAAAATATATCGTACCACATAATGTTCACGTAATACTGATACCAAAATGTGAAAGTGCCGATAACGTAAAACGAGTGGACAAAGAAATTGCCAGGATAATGAAAATAAAAAACATTAATACAGAAATATTTTTAATGCCTATTATCGAGAGTGCTCTGGGAGTGATAAATTCTTACGAAATTGCTTCAGCATCAAAAAATATTTGCAGTCTCGCAATCGGATTGGAAGATTATACAGCCGATATCGGAACACAAAGAACTGAAGAAGGAAAAGAAAGCTTTTATGCACGAAGCATGGTTATAAATGCAGCATGTGCTGCGGGTATTCAACCCATTGATACGGTATATTCTGATATAACAAATATGGAAGGTTTGAGAGAAAGTGTTATCGAAGCAAAGGGATTAGGTTTCGAGGGAAAAGGATGTATCCATCCTCGACAAGTAAAAATTGTGCACGAAGCTTTTGCTCCAACTTTGCAGGAAATTGAAAAAGCCAAAAAAATTGTAATAACATTTGAAGAAGCTGATAAAAAGGGTTTGGGTGTAGTATCCATCGGCAGTAAAATGATTGATGCTCCGGTTGTTAAGCGTGCACAGAAAACTATTGAGATGGCAATTCAAGTTAATTTGTTACATAGAAATTGGTATGCCGATAATTAGTCATTAAGTCATTAAGTCATTTGTCATTTGTCATTTAAAGGATTTTATTCTAATAATTTAATAAATAAAAAGTGGAGCGAAATTATTTAGTTACTTGTCATTATGTCATTAGTCCTCTATAAAACATTTTTTGAAATATTAAATAGCTATAATTATGAACTTAGAAGAATTGCAGGTTTATCAGTTATCTATAGAATTTGGGGAGAAAATATGGAATATAGTAGCAAAATGGAATTATTTTGAAAAAGATACAGTTGGCAAACAATTGGTCAAGTCTGCTGACTCAATAGCTGAAATCTTAGTGAGGGATTCGGTAGATATTTTTATAAAGAGAACAGACAGTTTTGTTATTACTCAAGAGGTTCACTCTTTGAAACAAGAACCTGGGTTACAAAAGCTAACAACAGAAATTTAATTTCTAATAATGATTTTAATAATTTTATAAATTCGCTCGATGTGATTGGGAAAAAATTAAACAATTATATTAACGCCATAGGGAAAAATAATTAGTCCAATGACACAATGACCAATGACTATTGACCGAAGATCAGATAGTATATAATACTAAGCAATTTAACAATATAACAATTAAACAATTTTATAAAATGAAATTAGTAAAAAATGCTGCTGGAAGATTAGTCCCGATATTAGTTAACGGGAAAAAACAAATTCCTTTTAAAGGAGTTAATAAACATAAACCAACCGGACACAAAGCTGATCCTCCTATCAGGTCTTGTTTAGACTATCCTTGGGACGGAAATAAAGTACAGAAGAATTTGAGAGAAGCATTAAAGAATGCCGGACTGAAAAACGGAATGACAATTTCCACTCATCATCACTTAAGGAATGGTGATGCAGTTACAAACTTACTTTTCGATACGATTAAAAAGATGGGTATAAAAAACATAATGTGGTTCCCTTCCGCATCATTCCCTGTTCACAATCATTTAATAAAATACCTTGAAGACGGAACTATTCATCACATTGAAGGAAGTATGAACGGACCTCTGGGAGGATTTGCTTCACTCGGTAAGATGAATGGTACAGGAGTGCTTCGTTCGCATGGTGGCAGATACCAGGCGGTGCAGGATGGTGAAATACATATTGATATCGCAGTAATCGCAGCTCCACAATCGGACCCTTTTGGTAATGCAAACGGGATTGACGGACCTGCTGCATGCGGATTGTTAGGCTTTGCACTTGTAGACTCAGAATATGCTGATAAGGTTATAGTTGTTACAGATAGCCTTGTTCCTTTTCCTTGTGTTCCCTGGCAAATACAAGGCAACAATGTAGATTTTGTTGTTGAAGTAGAGTCACTGGGTGATTCTTCAAAAATTGTTTCCGGCACTACTCAGGTTACAAAATCTCCTGATAGATTATTGATAGCCGAATATGTTGCTGATTTTATTGAAGCAGCGGGAATAATGAAAGACAGTTTTTCACTTCAAGCCGGAGCAGGCGGAACTAATCTTGCGTTTGCAGTTTTCTTAAAAGAAAGGATGAAAGAAAAAAATGTTAAAGCCAGATTTATGCGCGGCGGCAGCACGAAGTACCTCGTTGAGATGCTTGAAGATGGTTTAACAGATTTTATTCTTGACGGACAAACTTTTGACCTTGAAGGCGTAAGAAGTATGCGCGAAAATCCAAATCATGTAAACACTTCACCGTTTACAAGCTATAACTTTCACGGCAAAGGTAATTTTGCTTCAATGGTTGATGTTGCTGTTCTTGGTGCAACCGAAGTTGACATTAATTTTAACGGCAATGTTGTTACTCACTCCGATGGATATTTACTTCACGGAATTGGCGGATGGCAGAATTGTCTTTACTCAAAGTGTACAATTTTAGCTATTCCCTCTTTTAGAGATAGAATCCCTGTAATTGTTGACAAAGTTACGACACTAGTTGGGCCAGGTGAACTGATTGATGTGATAATCACGGAAAGAGGAATTGCGATTAATCCTAAACGAAAAGATCTTTTTAATTCTGTAAAAAATTCCAAGCTACCCATTAAATCTATCCGAGCTATAAAAAAAGAAGTTTATGAAATTTGCGGCGGTAAACCAGCTAAGCCAAATATTGATAAGAATAAGGTGATAGCAATAATTAAATGGGTTGATGGAACTGTGCTTGATTCTGTATTCCAGGTAAATGTAGTAAATGTGGAGTCCACCTCTAAGGTGGGCTCCACATTTACATAGAAATGGATTTATTCCACCATAAATATTTTCATCTTTACAATCGCTCTAACAACCGAGAACTTGTTTTCAAGGAAAGAAAGAATTACCTATTCTTCCTGAGAAAATATCGACATTACTTGAGCGAGTATGTAACTACACTTTCCTATTGTTTAATGCCAACACATTTCCATTTTCTAATTTATGTTAATTCATTAGAAACAGAATTGATAAAAAAGAATATAGGAATACTACTAAGTTCGTACACAAAAGCAATTAATAAAGCATTCTCCAGAACAGGGAGCTTATTTCAAAATCATACGAAGACTAAGTTAATCACAGACGAAAGATATCTTTTAACATTAACAAATTATATTCACCAGAATCCCTTAAGGATAGGAATTGTAAAGAATATCGTTGACTGGGAATTTTCTAGTTATAGAGACTACATTGGTAAAAGAAAAGGAACACTAATCGACAAAACACTTATACAAAAAGAATTTAACAGTATTGATGAATTTATCTTATTTTCTTCACAGAAGATTGATAAAGTTGATTTTCTTTATAAAGAAGATAAGATGTCCACATAACACATAAATTAATCAGCTAATGTTGAGATATTACCGGGATCAACACCAAGTGCTTTTGCTTTTAACACTCTTCGCATAATTTTTCCGCTTCTTGTTTTAGGAAGCGAATCAACTATTTCAATATGTTCCGGTTTTGCAATCGGACCCATTTCGTGTCCGACATGTTTTCTTAACTCTTCAACAAAAGTATCGGTTCGTTTATACCCATCACGTAAAATAACAAAAGCGTGTATTGCATTTCCCTTTACCTCGTGAGGTAATGCAATTGCTGCAGCTTCCGCAACAGCGGGATGACTAACCAACGCACTTTCAATCTCAGCACTTCCCAAACGATAACCGGATACTTTTATTACATCATCAACCCTTCCGATAATCCAATAGTAACCGTCCTCATCTCTCTTTGCAGAATCGCCGGTTAAGTACATTCCATCATATTTGCTCCAGTATTGTTCTACATACCTATCCGGATCATTCCAAATTGTTCTAAGCATAGCAGGCCAGGAATTTTTAATTACGAGAAATCCTTCTTCACCGGGTTTAACGGGATTTCCTTCCTCGTCTAGAATATCCATTTGTAATCCGGGAAATGGCAATGTACCTGAACCGGGTTTCAAAGGAGTGCAAGGCATTGGAGTTATCATAAACATTCCGGTTTCAGTCTGCCACCAGGTATCCATTATCGGGCATTTTTCATTTCCGATTACTTTATAGTACCACTTCCATGCTTCGGGATTTATCGGTTCGCCAACTGTGCCTAATAAGCGTAATGAAGAAAGATCGTGACGATTTGGCCATGCTTCACCAAAACGCATTAATCCTCTTATTGCCGTTGGTGCTGTATAAAGAATGTTGATACCATATTTTTCAATCATCTGCCACCAGCGGCTTGGATAAGGAAATGTTGGAGCACCCTCGTACATAAAAGAAGTTACCCCGTTTAACAAGGGACCGTACACAATATAACTGTGCCCCGTAATCCATCCCGGATCAGCCGCACACCAAAATCTATCATCTTCGTGAATATCAAAAACATATTTAAGAGTTGTATAAGTTCCAACCATATAACCACCATGCACATGCAGTATTGCTTTTGGTTTACCCGTTGTGCCTGAAGTATAAAGAAGGAATAACGGATCTTCAGCATCCATCATTTCCACATTTTCTTCGTTACTTGCAATTGGCAGCGCCATTAGATCGTGATACCACATATCTCTTCCCGGTTCCATATTTATTTCGTGTCCTGTTCTTTTAACAACCACTACGCTCGAGACTGTTGCAGCACGCTGTAATGCTTCATCAGAAATTTGTTTTAGTTCAATAATTTTTCCACGCTGGTATGCACCGTCACAGGTTATCAATACTTTTGATTCACTGTCATCAATTCTTTCATGCAGTGCTTCAACAGAAAAACCGCCGTAAACCACTGAGTGAACTGCTCCGATACGCGCACAGGCAAGCATAGCAATAGCAAGCTCCGGTATCCTTCCCATATAGATTGTAACTCTATCGCCTTTACGTACGCCAAGACTTTTTAAAACATTAGCAAACTTGTTTACATCCCTGTGCAATGCAAAATATGAGAATGATTTAAACTCTCCGTCTTCACCTTCCCAAATTAGTGCAAGCTTGTTACGCCTTGCCGAATCAAGATGAACATCGAGACAGTTATAACAAATATTTGTCTTGCCTTCAGTAAACCATTTAAAGAACGGCTTATTTGAATCATCTAATACTTTATCCCACTTCTGGAACCAATGCAATTCTTCGGCTTCTTTCGCCCAAAATCCTTCATAATCTCTTTCAGCAAAATTGTAAAGCTCATCGCATTTTGCATTAGCATTATTTATTACTTCTTCGGTAGGATGGTAAACATCGCCGGAAAGTTTTTTCTCGGACATTTAATTTCTCCAATTATTAATAACAATCTGAACTTATTTATTTTTAGTATTACTGAAAAAAGGATAAACAGATTTGCATATGAAGTTAAGAGTTGTAAAACCGATAATCAAGTTTGAGAAATGAAAATATCTCTCTACAAATTATTTATCAATATTAAATTTTCAATTTATTAATATAAAATTAATTAGCTTTTGGACCGGCTGCAACTAATGCTTTTCCTTCCTCGCTATCTGTGTACTGCTCAAAATTCTTTATAAACAATTCAGCAAGTTCATTAGCTTTCTTATACCATTCAGAAGGATCTTCATAAGTATCGCGGGGATCCAGAATTGCCGGGTTAACACCCGGGAGCGCAGTTGGTGTTTCCAGGTTGAAGATAGGGATGGTTTTAGTATCAGCAGTGTCAATTGAACCATCCATGATGGCATCTATAATGCAGCGTGTATCTTTAATCGATATTCTCTTACCTGTACCATTCCAACCTGTATTTACTAAATATGCTTTAGTATTATGAGCTGTCATTTTCCTAACCAGTTCCTCACCATATTTTGTTGGATGGAGAGAAAGGAAAGCTTTTCCAAAGCAGGCAGAAAACGTTGGCTGCGGTGTAGTTACTCCTCGCTCGGTACCAGCTAACTTGGCTGTAAATCCGGATAAGAAATGATACTTTGTTTGCTCAGAAGATAGTTTGGATACCGGGGGCATAACACCAAATGCATCAGCAGTTAAAAAGATTACTTTATTCGCATGTCCACCTTTGGAAAAAGGTTTAACGATATTTTCAATATGGTATATAGGATATGAAACGCGTGTGTTTTGAGTAACTGAGCTGTCATTAAAATCTATTTTACCGTTTTCATCAACAGCTACATTTTCCAGCAAAGCATTTTTTTTAATTGCATCATAAATATCCGGTTCAGAATCTTTATCGAGGTTAATTGTTTTAGCGTAACATCCACCCTCAAAATTAAATATACCATCATCGTCCCAACCATGTTCATCATCCCCAATTAGTACTCTTTTTGGATCTGTTGAAAGAGTTGTTTTACCGGTACCACTTAACCCGAAGAAAATTGTTACATCTCCATCTTTACCCTGATTAGCTGAGCAATGCATTGATGCAATACCCTTTAACGGCAGGTAATAGTTCATCATTGCAAAGATTC
Source organism: Bacteroidota bacterium (assembly GCA_022562275.1). Lineage (GTDB taxonomy): Bacteria > Bacteroidota > Ignavibacteria > Ignavibacteriales > Ignavibacteriaceae > BMS3ABIN03. The sequence continues at coordinate 51,844 of JADFPP010000003.1, read as the reverse complement.
CTTTTTTCATCTCTCCACCGTACCATGTTCCGCCAATTACCTGCATTTTTTCTGTTAGGTTAAACACCGTAAAAACTTCAGAGTTCATTCCATGTTCTTTCCATTTTGGATTACTGGTTTTAGAACCATTTAAAACAATAAAATCGGGCTCGTCATAATTTTCAAGTTCCTCTTTGGAAAGTCTTAAAAACATATTAGTAACAAAGTGTGCCTGCCAGGCAACTTCAGTTATAAATCTTACTTTTAAACGTGAATCTTCATTTGCACCGCAATAAGTATCAACAACATAAAGTTCTTTTTCTGATAATTGTTTTTGAACTATTGCCTTAAGATCGTTCCAAACCTCCTGTGTAATTGGCTTGTTATCGTTTTTAGCTTTCTCCGAAGTCCACCATATTGTATCCCTGGTAACATCATCCATTACTATATATTTATCTTTAGGTGAACGTCCTGTAAATACTCCTGTTAGAACATTCAAAGCGCCCAATTCAGTTGGATAGCATTTTTCAAAACTTTCCAATCCTCCTTCGGTCTCAAATTCATAAATCTCATCATAAGATGGATTATGAATAATTTTATTAATATTTAAAATGCCATATTTTGATAAGTTGATAACAGGCATATCGGCTCACATGTTAATAAATAAAAAAAGGTTAATTATTTTTTCTTTGGATAATATTTCGAACATATAGTTACATTTATTATTTACCAAAAGTAGAAATATGATAGATTAAATTTAAGTATTTTTTAGATATTTTGAATTGATGTTCAATCTTCATTAAATTTTATTTTTATTTATCGCATCCATTTTTTGTAACATGCTTAACCTTTGTTTATTAAATTTTATATAATTTTATTATATTTCTTATAACGGTAATTGGTAATAGTAAGTAAGAAATTTAAGCACTAACTAAAAAATATATTATTTTGGAAAAAATATTAATAATTGAAGACGAACATCTTATCCTCGAATCTATTGCTGAGTACCTGCAGCTTGAAGGATATGATTGCTTGATAGCTACAAACGGAGAAGAAGGGATTCAGAAAGCAAAAGATGAAACACCCGATTTAATAGTCTGTGATATAAAAATGCCCGGAGTAAACGGGCACCAGGTTTTACAGGATTTAAGAGATGATCCTAAAACATCAACTATACCATTTATTTTTTTAAGCGGTATGGTAGACAAAGGAGATCTTAGGAGAGGAATGATTCTCGGTGCAGATGATTATATTACCAAACCGTTCCAGCCGGAAGATTTACTGAACTCAGTTAAAACACGGCTTGAAAAATATTCCGTTTTAAAAGAACGAATGGATGTTTTGAGAGACAACATCGCATATTCGCTTCCCCACGAATTACAAACACCTCTTGTTTCAATAATGGGTTATGCTGAAATGCTGGTCGAAAAATTTAGTGATAATTCAGATGAGGAAGCAATGGAATTTTCTCGTGCAATTCTTCAAGCAGGAATGAGACTAAATAAGTTGGTAAAGAAATTAATCGTTTATCAACAATTAGAGTCAATTAACAGCGATTCAAAAGCAAAAGATTTAAGTCGGGGCATAACAAAGGTCGATTCTGGTTTATTAAGTAAAATTGCTAATAATGTTGCAGAAGGGTTTAAAAGAAGAGATGATCTCCAAATTAATTTACAAGATGCATCGGTAAAAATCCCAATTACTTATTTCACATTGTTGATTGAAGAATTATTGGATAATGCATTCAAATTTTCAGAGCCGGGAACAAAAGTGACTCTTAATGCAGAAAAGGATGAAGATTATTTTGAGTTAAAAGTAATCGATAAGGGAAGAGGAATGACCGAAGAGCAAATTGCCAATATAGGTGCTTACTTTCAATTTGAAAGAAACAAGTATGAACAGCAAGGCACAGGACTTGGACTAGATTTATCCATAAAAATAACCAAAATATATGGAGGTGATTTTAAAATAAATAGCACTCATGGAAAACAGACAGAGGCGATTGTCAGATTACCTTTGGCTGAAAAATAATATCAATTATTTAACATATCATTAATGCTAAGTTCAATATTTACCTCTGAGTAAAATGGTTCACCAAACTTTTTCCCTATCTGAAATCCAAAATATTTTGCCCGTGCCTCAACAAAATCAATAAATTCAGGTTTGCTTATAAATGTTTCAGGTTCGTTACTATCAGGATTATGAAATTGTGTTTTAAATGCTCTAATCGAGTTCAATTTTTTTTCAAATGAGCCGGTTATATCAACAATGAATGATGGCTGAAAAGTGTAGGTCTGCATATAATAAAAAAGCTTTGAAGGACGGAATACAGCTTGTGCATTTTCTCCCACAAAAGTTTTTGCTTTAGATAATCCTGAAACGAACATTGCCTCCTTAATTAAATCACTGGTATGAATGTGATCCGGATGCCTATCATTAAAGTAAGGTGCAAATACTAAACCCGGGCAATATTTTCTCATCATCACTACAACTTTATTTATATTTTCATTCGAAATCCGGATATCTCCATCAGGGATTAACAGATTTTCTCTTACAGATATTTTAAGAATCTTTGCAGCATCAGCTGCTTCATTTTTCCGTATTTCTACACTCCCTCGTGTTCCCATTTCCCCCTGGGTCAGATCAATAATTCCAACTTTAAAACCGCTTTCCGTAAATTTTGCAATCGTCCCGCCCATTGATAATTCAGCATCATCCGGGTGTGCTGCAAATACTAGCACATCTAAATTCATTTATTATTCCTATTATTTTTATTAATCTAATTATGAAACTAACATTTTTTTCAATATCAATCCAATAACTCAAGTGTGCATTATTTAAATAATCACAATGACTCGGATAGATTAAGTAATATTATTTTTATTTTATAATCATAATTCTTATTTTATAAATAAATCATCCTAAGTTTTCTATCATGTTTCTAATAAAATAGCAGGAGTATATTTTGAAGAAGAATTCTAGTTATACAATTTTTATGATATGTTTATTTGCTGCAATAAGTTTTAGCCAACCGATCTACTATTGGGAATTGAAACAAGCCGGGAGCAGCATAGGCGGACCGATAGATGTTTACAAGTTTAACACAGATATCGTTTATTATGGTTCAAACAATAAAATTTATAAAAGTACAGACCGCGGTGAAACCTTTACGCAAACAGGTACAAACGTGCCTAATGCATCGAAAATAAAAGCAGTTATCTTAGATGATTTCAATTCCGGAACATTTTTAGTTGCTATAGAACACATTGGATCAAATGATAAAATATATAAAACCACAGATGATGGTCAAACCTGGATGCTAAAACTAAATGAAGGTCAAATGTCTTTCTTCGGAATTCCGATGGAGCAGGATCCATCACATCCGGATACGATTTATACAATGGTTGATAATAATTTTAAGCGTTCAACAAACTTTGGCGATACCTGGATTACTATTGCCAGTAATTTTGGTCCGGTTTCGGCACCTTGTGATATTGCAGTATTTCCAGATACAAGTATTATACTCATCGGTGATAACACTACCGGCATTTTTAGAAGTTTAAATCGCGGTAAAACCTGGACCGCAGTCTTAAATACATCTGGCGAAATACCAACCATTTCTGTCGATTATACAAATCCAGGTACAGCATGGGCTACTAAATGGGCTGGAGGCGGGGGATTCCTAAAATCAACTGATTATGGAGAAAACTGGACTCTGGTTCCCGGATTTAATGGTGAAGATATGTGGGGAGTACATGTTCAACTTCATGATAGCAATCTTGTTATGAATGCATGCTATTCTTGCGGAAATGCTTGGAGAAGTGTTAACGGTGGTACAACCTGGACCCAAATTAGCATAGCTTCGCAAAACTATCAAATTTTTATTGTTGATTCAATTACTCAATTTGCTGCACAGGGTAACGGTTTTTATAAACTAAATTCCGATTTATTTATACCTGTTGAGTTAACTTCTTTTACTGCTGAAACTTCAGAAAATGAAATCAGCTTAAATTGGACGACAGCAACCGAGTTAAATAACCAGGGTTTTGAAATTGAGAGAAGCACTGATAATCAAACTTTTGAAAAAATTGGATTTGTTCCCGGTTTCGGAACAACAACTGAATCAAAAAGTTATACGTACAAAATTATTGAATTTGCTTCGGGCACTCAATATTATAGATTGAAACAAATTGATTTTGACGGAACTTACGAATATTCGGATGCAATAGAAGTTGAAGGACTAACTCCCGCACAGTATGTGTTGTTTCAGAATTATCCGAATCCATTCAACCCTTCCACTTCAATCAAGTTCTCTATCCCGGTTGATTCAAATGTAAAATTGAAATTATTTAATTTGCTTGGTCAGGAAGTAGCTGAATTATTAAATTCGGAAATTTCTGTTGGAATTCATCATATTGATTTTAATGCAAGCAGATTATCAAGCGGAACTTATTTTTATGTTCTGGAAGCAAACGGAAATAACGGTAGTAATTTTACCGCTACCAAGAAAATGATTTTAACGAAATAGAATAATGCTTTCTCTTTAAGCACGGTTAAGCTAATTTAGTTCACCGTGCTTTTTTTATTTTAAACTGCAAGGAGATTTGATGAAAATAAATTTGCTGCTTATTGCTACTTTTATATCTGTAATTATTTTCGCTGAAAGAAATTTTGAAACAGGACATATAGGGCTTACCCGTTTAAATGGCAACGGCTGCCTATGCCATGGAATAGAATTTACTGATTCTGTACATGTATGGATAGAAGGACCCGACAGTTTATTGATAAGCGATTCGGTTGAGTATAAAGTTTTAATAACAGGGGGACCGGCAGTAGCCGGAGGTTTTAATATTGCAGTTAGATACGGTACGATAGATTCAGTCGATACATTAAGTCATCGGATGTTATTCTCAGAGGGATTTCCGCTGGAATTAACACACACAATGCCAAATACTTTTAAAAATGATACCGTGTTCTGGAGTTTTAAATATACAGCACCGAATAGTATTGTTGTTGATACAATTTATTCAGTTGCTAATAGTGTTAACGGAGATGGCAATCCTATATTAGGTGATAAATGGAACTTCGGTGAGAATTTTCCTGTAAGAGTTATAGATATTCCTGTAACAGTTGAGGATGAAATTTTACCATCTGAATTTCAGCTCGCACAAAATTATCCGAATCCGTTTAACCCGGGTACCAGTATTGAATATACGGTAAGTAGCAGGCAATATATTTCTTTAAAAGTTTATGATATTTTAGGGAACGAGGTTGCTTCTTTAGTTAACGAAGAAAAACCCGCAGGCACTTACCAGGTTAGATTCAATGGCACCCAGCTTTCCAGTGGTGTTTATATTTACAAACTTGAGACTAAAGATATTATTAATGTGAAGAAAATGTTGATGATCAAATGATGCCATCATTTGATCTGCCTGGCGGCAGACTGGTCTGAAATCCTGATATTATCGGGGATCCTTATCAAATAATAAAAAATTCTGGAGTGTCCTAATTTCACCGCGTCATCCTGAACCTGACTACTTATAGGCGGGCCTAATTCAGGATCACGTTTTATTAATGAGATCCTGAAATAAACCTGACTGCCGTCAGGCAGGTTCAGAATGACATCTATTTTTTACTGTTCTAAAGAAATTAGGACTACAAAAAAATTATTCCGGTTAGTTGCTGCCGGTGATTAAATTTGTTAACTGGAATTCGTGGCGCACCGGGTGCATCACCGCGTGCTCGAGCATTGCATCTATACAATATTCAACTCCCCATCTAGCTTTGTAAGCTTTATCGTGAAAAACTTTTTCATCTAATTCTTTTAAAGGGTCTCTCCATTTTTCCAAAAGATGTTCAAGATAGCTGTCTGCTTTATTTTCTATATCTTCCAATGCCGGGGGAGAATCAATTCCCGGTTCCGGTAAATCTAATTTTTCACAAATCCATTTTATATATCCTCTTGAGGCACGAAAAACATGAAAGAGAACAGTCTCAAGGGATTGATAATCCGTATCAGTTGTTTCAGGCAGTTTAACATTTTTTTCCTTTGCTTGCTTCCAAACAAGCAGGAAGGAACGCATACACTTTTCCTGTAAGAAAATAAGCACGCCCGCACCGCGATACCGGTATTCTTTAATTTGATCCATTACTTTTTCCTTTTATTCTTCTTCTGTTCTGATTAATAAACCGGTTGTGGAAACCAATATATTAAACTTTACAGAACTACTAACATTTAAAATTCAATACAACTCATCTTTTACAAATCGACCATCAAACCCACCGTTTGAAAGTGGCTTTTTCCAGGTTGGTTTTAATCCTATGTTTTTAATAAACTTTCTATCACCAAAGTAAATAAATGCTGCCGAATTTTTACAACGCTGTTTAAGGAAATCGCCAAATCTTTTATAGAAGTCACCAAGGTTATCTGTATTCCCTATTCTTATTCCATAAAGCGGATTGATTGTTTTTGTCCCGAAGTTTTGGGAAACTCGTCCCGCTCAAGCAGGAATTGTTCCATATCTTATTTCTTTTTAAATCATTTTAAAAAGTTAAATTTGAATAATTAAATATTCTAATTATAGAATGAAAAATAAACCTCAAAAATTATTTATATGTTTGTAAAAAGCTATAAATTTGATTTATTTTTATTTAGACGGAATGATGCACTCACTTAAATACCTAATAATATTCATTTCAATATTTGCACTAATAAGTTGTTCGGAAAATAAAATGAAAACAGCATTCATAAACGGTAAAATCTATACAGTAAATAAAGAGCAGCCAATAGCCCAGGCAGTGTTGATTGAAGATAATAAAATTGTTTTTGTCGGTTCGAACGAAGAAGCGCAAAAATTTATTGATGCTTCAACAAAAGTAATTGATTTAAACAGTAAACTAATGCTGCCCGGCTTTATCGATGCACATCTGCATATGATTTCCGGCGGATTCTATACACTTGAGGTTGATCTTCGTCCGGCAAAATCAAGAGCGGAGTTTACAAGTATATTAAAAGAATACGTAAAGAAGAATCCGGGCGAGTGGGTAACGCAGGGTCGGTGGGATAATGAAAAGTGGGATGATAAATCGTTGCCCACAAAAGATTGGATAGATGACTTTTCCCAAACTACTCCTATACTGGTAAAAAGAATTGACGGACACCTTGCGCTTGCGAATTCTTATGCACTCAAACTTGCGGGAATAACAAAAGATACTCCTTCTCCGGAGGGTGGTATAATTGTTAAAGATCCGGTAACCGGTGATCCAAATGGATTGCTTAAAGATCTTGCACTGGAATTATTTGATACTGTTATTTCAGAACCTCCTGAAGATGATTATATAAACGCCGCACTCGCTGCTCTTAATGAATTTAAAGCATTTGGCATTACAAGTGTTCAGGATATTACTTTTAATTTTGCAGGCGATGAAAACAAGCCCTTATACGATCTCCAAACTTATAAACAACTGGAAAAGAATCATCAGCTTACCTGCCGAATACAAGCGAGAATACCTATTGATTATTACAAAGATTTATTAGATAAAAACATACTTCATAATTCAGGTACAAATTATGTAAAGTTGGGTTCGATTAAAGCCTATGGGGATGGAGCACTTGGTTCAAGATCTGCATGGTTTTTTGAACCCTATGCTGATGATTCATCAAATTATGGTCTTGTATATGATATTATTTCAAATGGTTCATTGAAACGATGGGCATTGGATGCTGATAAAAACAAACTGCAGATAAGTATTCATGCAATTGGTGACAGAACAAATAATTATGTTCTGAATCTTTATGAAGAAATAAAAAATGAAAATCCCGAATGGGACAGACGATTTAGGATTGAACATGCACAGCACTTAATTCCCGGAGATGTAAAACGTTTTAAAGAGATTAATGTTATTGCTTCGGTGCAGCCGTATCATGCAATTGATGACGGAGTGTGGGTAAGAAATCGAATCGGTAAAGTAAGAGAGATGTTGACACATATGTATAAATCGTATTTGAATAATAATGTAGTAATAGCATTCGGAACAGATTGGCCTGTAGCTCCATTAAATCCATTGTACGGAATTTACGCAGCAGTTACACGCAGAACCGTTGATGGTAAAAATCCTGGTGGCTGGCTGCCCGAACAGAAAATTACAATTGAAGAAGCGATAAAAGCGTATACACTCGATGCCGCCTACGCAAGTTATGAAGAAAATATTAAAGGAAGTATTGAAGTGGGTAAGTTAGCAGATATGGTTGTATTGAGTGATGATATATTAATGATTGATCCGGTTATGATCTGGGATGTAAAAGTTGAGATAACGATTTTTGATGGTAAGATTATTTACAAGCGATAAAAAAACGGAACACAGATAACTTTGATCGTACTGATTTACACTGATTAGCAATTATCTATTCATTCATTTAATTTGCTCTTTATTAATAGTTTGCTAATAGTTCACAAATCTTATCCTGTATCGCTCTTGCTTCTTTGGTTTCGTCAAGAAAGTTCTGAATAAGAATTGAGAATGCCAATAGATTACCATTCCGTGCTGTTACATAACCCGATAGATTGCTAACTCCTGATAAAGTTCCCGTTTTTGCATGAACATTGTTTTCCGCTCTCGTTCCTATCATCCTTTTTTTCAAGGTTCCATCAACTCCGGCAACAGGAAGAGAATTGTAATAGATATTAAATAAATTATTATTAATGGAATAAAAATATTTTAGTACTTCTGTTAAAAGTTCAGCGGAGACCAAACTATATCTCGATACACCCGAACCGTCTGCGAATAAATAATCTTCGTGATCGAGTCCAATTGTATCAACTAAATTATTAATAGCCTCAATTCCATTTTCAGCATTTGCCGGCGCACCCGAATCATTAAGTGCAAGTGCATATAATAGCATTTCGGCACTCAGGTTATCACTTTCCTTATTGATGTTAGTCAGAACTGTGTCTATAGACCTTCGTATAGAAGAAAGATAAACAGAATTATCCGGGAGATTTTCTATTTTAATATCACCTTTTACCTCTACCCCATTTTCTTCCAAATGCTCTTTGAACAACGTTAAAAAATATTTATCCGGCTCAAGTAAATTTAACTTTTCAGAATGTTCGGATGAATCAATGATTTCTCCCTGTCGTACTTTTCCGTTAACAATAATCGTGTTCTTGTTATTTTGCCAGTCTCTTATTATCTCCAAATCATTAGGTTCCGAGGATGCAACTGTTTTACAATTATTTTCTATTGTTAAGTAACCTGTATTTGGGTCGAGGGTAATTAAAGCTGCCGAGTCAACTTCGGTCCCATCAACAAAAACCTCAATTGCGTTATCGTTTATATTTAACGCACTTAAATAAGGCGCACCAGGATCAGGGTTATCATCCCACATCCATCCCTTGCCCCAATAAACTGAGTCTTTAACTGATGTATCAGCATAGAGATTTTTAGTGATATACTTTATACCCAGTGAATTAATAATACTAACTAAAGAATCGATATCATCAGTTGTAAAATCAGGATCGAGACCGCCTACAATAAAAAGATCACCGTACAGAGTTTCACTTTCTATCACGCCTGTGTGATAAAGCTCGGTTGTAAACTGATAATCTATACCAAGATATAATAGTGCCGCCGCAGTAGTAAGCAATTTCATAGTTGATGCAGGATGAAGCAACAATTTATTATTGTGCTTATAAAGGCTTATACCATCTGTCAGGTCATAAATCTCAATTGCAATTTGTGAGCGATTGAAAAATTCATCATCAACAATTTTATCTATATCATTTTTTAGTTTGATTAAGCCAGATTGGGCAATAAGATTTAAAGAGAAGCAAATTATTAAAAGAATAGACTTATTAATCATGGATAAAATTATTAAGGTTCAATTGTCTTTACATAATTAGCAAGCTGAAACTTGCATTTAAATTTATATTAAAATTAAAAATATGGTCTGGCTCTAAATTCTGCTCCGATTTTTTCCTCAACCGTTTTCCTTGCTTTTGCAATATCCACTTCATCAACAGACACAATTGTCATAATAACTTTTTCAACATAACTTTTTACATTTTTAGCAAAGGATACCATTTCGTTAAACATTCCAGTTTCAATCCCCATAAGCTCAGCATATTGTTTTGCATTAAATGAATTTAAACTAATAGAAACTACATCAATCAAACCTTTGAATTCAGGGGCTATATTCCTTTTATTAATATGGCTGCCATGCCCATTTGTATTTAATCTGGTATGTCCCCCTTTATCTTTCACATATCTTGAGATTTGTTTTACAACATCCCATCTTATTGTTGGTTCGCCGTAGCCGCAAAAAATTATTTCTTCATGTTCAGCCGGATCTCCAATTTCTTTAATATAAACTTCAGCATCCGGTTCTTCACTTCTTTCCATTCCAAGATTATATCCTTTTAAAACCGGATCACTTTTTCTTCTACAGAATGAACAATGAGAATCACATCTGTTTGTAATATTTATGTATAAAGAATTCCCGATCTTATATGTAAAGGATGTGGGTGTTTTGCTTCCAATGCCAAAAATCCTAAAAGCATTAAAAGATGTAATCCGTCCGACATCAGCAACACTTAAATTATGTGCTTCCGCAACTTGTTCAGCTATAAATTTAACATTAGCCGGTTCATTCCTTTTGCCCCTGTATGGTACGGGAGTTAAAAATGGAGAGTCAGTTTCCAAAAGAATTTGATCAATTCTTATATTCTTTAAAATTTCTCTAAGCTCATCTGCTTTTTTAAAAGTTATATTTCCTGTAAATGAGATCATGTAACCCATGTGCATCAACTCATATGCATCTTTTTGCGAGCCGTTGAAACAATGGAATTGTGCTTTCAATCCACTGCTGCAATAACTACCAATTATCTCCATCATATCTTCATCCGAATCCCTGTTATGCACAATTATCGGTAAGTCTAGTTTTAATGCAAGATCAATTTGAGATTTAAATGCTTCGATCTGTTTTTCCTTTGGTGAGTAGTCATAATAATAATCTAATCCAATTTCCCCAATTGCCACAATTTTATTGTGTCCTGCCAGAGATTCAATTTCTTCAACTAATGATGAATTCCACCCTTTAGTTTCATGCGGATGAATTCCAACCGCACCATAGATCATATCATACTGTTCGGTAAGCTTTATAACTTTTTCAGCCGATTGTAAATCCGTTGCAGGTACAAGAATAAAATCTATTCCCGCTTCTTCAGCTCTTTGAATTACTTCTTCAAGATCATCTTCAAAATTCGGATAGAATAAATGTGCATGAGTATCAATTAACATAAATAGTGAATCTGATATTATGATTAAAAAAATTATTCCACTTTCCCAACAACAATTGCATGTTCTCTTTTTGAATTGGCTGCTTGCATTGTTATCTCTTCCTGATCGTACGGTACAACTGCAATTAACCCGATGCCCATGTTAAAAACTTTACGCATCTCATCGCTGCTAATATTAGCAGTCTGCTGTATGAGTTTGAAAACAGGTGGAATATCCCAGTTTCCCCAATGAATTTTGATATTCAATCCTTCCGGAATTATTCTGGATGTATTCCCTACTATACCACCGCCTGTTATATGAGCGAATGCTTTAACATTAACAGTTAATAATAATTCCCGGATTAAATTAAGATAGGATTTATGTACTCTTAGCAATTCTTCTGCTAAAGTTCTGTTTAATTCATCAATATGATCGGTAAGTTTATATTTTTCTAACAATACTCCCCTTGCTAAAGAATATCCATTTGTGTGCAGACCATTTGAATGAAATCCTATAAGAAGATCTCCGGTTTCAATATTCCTGCCTGCAAGGATTGATTCTTTTTCAACAACACCGACAATCGTTCCGGAAATATCATAATCATTCTCATTATAAATGCCTGGCATTTCCGCAGTTTCACCGCCGATCAGTGCACAATTATTCTCATTGCAGGCAATTGAAAATCCCTTAACAATTTCCGTCGCTACATCCTGATTAAGTTTCCCGAATGCCATATAATCTAAAAAGAATAATGGTTCGGCACCGCTAACTGCAATATCATTTACACAATGATTTACAAGGTCCTGTCCAATCGTGTCATGCTTCCCTGCGTCAATGGCAATTTTTAATTTTGTTCCAACACCATCTGTGCTTGAAACGAGTACGGGCATTTTATATTTATCTGAATCAAACTGAAATAACCCTCCGAAATTACCTATATCAGAAAGGACATTTGAATTGTAAGTTGATTTAACATATTTCTTAATTCCATCCAATGTTTCTTCAGCCTTCGAAATATCAACACCGGATGCTTTGTAAGTATCATCCAAAAGATTCTCTAAAATCCTTTTTATTTTTACTAATTTTCAATAAAAATTTACCACTTATTATTTTCTTAATCAAAAAGAATATATTCATAGGAATATCAAATATTTATAACTTGAATCATTTCGCAACAATTTTCATCTTACACCGGATTAAGTTATTGGATATAAATCTATCAGGTAAATGTGTTTGCACAAAAATATTAAGATGATTTTAATATATTTGCACACTCAGAATTTTAAAACATAGTGATTATATGAAACATAACGAAGAAAACTTAAACGAGAGAGAAAAAAATATTCTTCGATCGGTGATTCAGCAATTTATTCTTACTGCCTCACCCGTAGGTTCCCGCAATATTGCAAAAAAGTACGAGATGGGAATATCACCGGCAACTGTTAGAAATATTATGGCAGATCTCGAGGAATCCGGATATATAAATCATCCGCATACATCAGCTGGCAGGATGCCAACGGATAAGGGATACAGATATTATGTTGATTCCTTAATGGAATTAAAGCGAATAAAAAAATCGGAGAAAGGATTAATTTCAAAATCACTTAAGAATGATGTTACCGATACCGATGAGTTATTCAAAGTTGCTTCTTCATTGTTAAGCACAATAACGAACCAATTGGCTTGTGTTACTTATCCCAACATAGATTCCGGAATTTTTGAAAAACTACAAATAATAAGTTTAACATCCACAAAATTAATGGTTGTTATCAGTATAAAATCAGGTCTTGTAAAAACAATTACACTCGAAATAAACAGTGATATAAAACAATCCCAGTTAGAAACTGTTCAGAATTTGCTTAATGAACGATTGTCAGGATTAAGATTCAGTGATATTCGTAAAACACTAAAAGATCGTCTTAAAGACGTTGGAGAAAAGCAGAAACCGGTAATACGTTTGTTTATCGATTCGGCTGATAAAATATTTAAAGAGGAGAGAATGATCGACAGGCTAATTATTACAGGCGCACGTAATATTATTAAACAGCCTGAGTTTGAAACTCCGGAAAATTTTGAAAGTATAATTGAATTAATGGAAAATAAAGATATAATAATCCACATAATGGAAAAATCAAATGAAGCCGATACTAATGATATTTTTATTTCTATCGGAAGTGAAAATGAAGATAAAAAAATGCAGGACTATAGTTTTATCAGCAAAGAATATAAATTTGGCGAATCAGTTGGAACTTTGGGAATTGTTGGACCAAAACGAATGGAATATTCAAGAGTTGTTGCAATAGTTGATTATATAGCAACGATGCTATCAGAGTTTATAAAAAATCCGGCTAAATAATTAGGAGAATAAATGAATATGAGTAAAAATAAAAAGGTTAAAAAAATGAAAGAAGTTGAAATAGAAGATGAAAAATCGAACGAAGAAATAATTGAAACCAGCACTGAAGAAAAAATAAATCAACTTGAAACGGAAGTTTTGGAATTTAAAGATAAACTATTAAGAAAAGCTGCGGAATTTGAAAATTATAAAAGAAGAACAGAAAATGATCAGATGAATCTACTTACCTATGCAGCAGAATCTTTTATTAAAAAACTTTTACCGGTTATAGATGATTTTGAAAGATCATTACAACACATTGAAGATGCACAGGATATTGGCGCAATTAAACAAGGCATCAAACTTATCTACGATAAATTAATGAAAGTTTTTCAGGAGCAGGGCGTCAAAAAAATAGATTCTGTTGGAAAGCACTTTGATGTAGAATATCACGAGGCGTTAATGCAAAGAGCTGATGATTCTGTTGAATCGCATACTGTTCTTGATGAGCTTGAAAAAGGTTACACTTATAATGATAAAGTAATAAGGCATGCTAAAGTAATTGTAAGTGAGGAAAAGAGCAGTGCAGATGAAGAAACAGAAAATGACGAACAAAATTCAAATTAGTGCTAAAATTTTATGACAAAAAGAGATTATTACTCTGTTCTTAATGTTGATAGGAATGCCAGCAAAGAGGAGCTTAAAAAAGCCTATCGGAAACTTGCAATGAAGTACCATCCTGATAGAAATCCTGATGATAAAGAAGCAGAGGAAAAATTTAAAGAAGCTGCAGAAGCATATGATGTTTTAAATAACGATGAGAAAAGAGTGAAGTATGATCGTTTTGGTCATGATGGAGTGAAAGCCAGTGGTTTCGGTTCTTCCGGATTTACTGACGTAAATGATATCTTTTCTCATTTCTCCGATATCTTTGGTGGATCATCAATATTTGATGATATTTTTGGCGGAAGAACCCAACGAGGCAGGAGGAGGGGTGCAGGCAGCCCGGGGGCAGATCTTCGTATTAATTTAAAACTAACTCTCGAAGAAATTGCTGCCGGTACGACAAAAAAAATCAGAATTAAAAAACAGGTTAAGTGCGATCGGTGCAACGGTACCGGCGCTGATAAATCCACATCACTTAAAACCTGTCCGGTTTGTAACGGACTTGGCGAAGTGAAGTCGGTATCCCGTTCGGTATTCGGTCAGTTTGTAAATATTACAACCTGTCACAACTGCGATGGTGAAGGAAGGGTTATTGATATTCCATGCCCTAAATGTATGGGTGATGGAAGATATCAGGGTGAGAAAATGCTGGATGTAAATGTTCCGGCAGGTGTTAACGACGGCAGTTATATGACATTGCGCAGAGAAGGTAATGCGGGCAAAAGAGGTGGTGAAGATGGATCGATAATAGTTGTATTTGAAGAATTGCCGCACAAATATTTTGTACGGACGGAAGATGAAATAGTTTATAATTTATTCATTACCTATCCACAGGCTGTTCTTGGAGCCGAAGTGGAAGTGCCTACTTTAAACGGCAAAGCTGTTCTGAAGATTGATGCAGGTACGCAACCGGGTAAATTGTTGAAAATGAGGGGCAAAGGTATCAAACATCTGAATTCGTCAGGCGTTGGAAACCAGATTGTAAAAGTAAATGTTGCAGTACCACAAAAAATAAATTCAAAAGAAAAAGAGCTCCTTAAGCAGCTTTCCGAGATGCCGAATATCAAAGATTCTTCCAAAGCTGAAGAAAAAAGTTTTTTCAAGCGTTTTCATTTATAAATTATTCCTTCAGCATAATCTATGCGAGAACACTTGCCCTCAGAAGTTTGTATCTCTATATTTTTAGTAATTGATAATTAATTACGGCTGTATTAAATGTTCAAAAAAGTCTCAAGGAAAATTGGTTTTACAGAGACTGAAATTTACGTAATTCTCTTTTTGACAATCAGTTTTATCATTGGATTATCGATCAAAACATACAAAGATATTGCAAAGGAAGATTATAAAGAGTATGATTATTCTGAGGAGGATAGTCTCTTTAATTATTATAAATCTCAAGCCGAAGAAAATCTGAGAAATGAAAAAGAAAAAAGAGAGGAAAATATAATTGATTCAAAAGGAGAAATTTTAGGTTTTCAGTACACAAATTTTGATAAAAAGAAAGATCTTCCACCACTTGAAGAAAAAAGCATTAATATTAATACAGCTGATTTTGAGACTTTAACCAGGTTACCCGGTATTGGAGAAAAGACTGCTTTGAACATTATTGATTTTAGAAATGTTAATGGAAATTTTAAAAGTTTGGAAGAAATACTTGAAGTAAAAGGTATTGGCAAAGTGAAGTTGAATAAAATTAAAAAGTTTTTATATATTGAATCAGCATTCTGAAAATTTTATTAGATCGGAGGAAAAATGAATTCCAGATCGGACCCGTGGTATATTCATGCAGCTTTATATGTTGTAATTGCAATACTAACTATAATACTTATTAAAGTAGCAATTATTGATCCGCATGATTATGTTGAAACAGAAAAATTCTATAAAACCGAATCCCGCCTTAGAATGAATAACATAAAGGAAGCTGAAATAATCTGGCAGAGAAAAAGCGGGAGCTACACAAATAGTATCGATACTTTAATTTCTTTTATCAAATCTCCATATGTAGATAGTCTTGTAAACGCGTTTGATTCATTAGTTCTGAGGGTTAACAATCCGTTCAAAAAATTGACTAGTGGAGAATTTAATCCTGACAGTTTAAGATTATCTCCAAAGACATTTTCTCCGTATATTTTACTGATTGATACCTCTGTTGTAATCGATAGTTTTATTAATAGAAGAGGTAAAATTACAAGAGTAGATACATCAATTATTCTTGGGAACCGTTATTACATTGAAGATCCGGATGGATATGGTACAATAGGCAGTTTAGATAATGAGGCACTTAAAAACACGGCATCGTGGGAGTGATATTCCTTAAATGGCTGAATTAAATGTTCACGCCGGACTAAATATATCTAACACAAAGCTACAATTAGTAGAGATATTTGGGACACACGGTGAAGTACGTTTAGACAATCTTAACGAGATAGTTTTTGCCGAACCTATAAATTTTAAATCGGACAGAGACGTAAAAATACTCTCTTTGCTTCAGGTAGCTTTGGATGAGATCCGTATAAAAAAACCTATAAAAAGCAGAACACTTTCTTTTTCTCTTCCCCTTGAAATGTTTCATATTACACAACTACCTTATGATAACACATTATTACACCGTGATATCGTAGAAGAATTCAAATGGGAATATTCCGTTATGTTTCCTCATATAAAAGATGAAGAAATTATTATTCAGTACTACGAAGTTGATAAGAACATGATCTATACAAAAAACACTGCTATTGTGTACGGTATTGAGCGTAGGTATCTGAGACTATTCAATAAATTATGTGAGCAAAACAATTTTAAACTTGGTCACGTCGATAATGTTCATTTGTCATCTGAAAGAGCTCTTGTTTTGAGTAACTCCTGTATAAACAATGGATTCCGTTTGAGCGTTTTTATCTCTAAAAATAATTTATCAATTATATTATCGCTGGATGGAAAACCAATCTCCCAAAAGGTTTACCCGCACAATAATAATGATGATATTATAACGATAGTTCAAAATGAAATATCTTCTTTGGAATCAAAAAATTTAACTAAGGGACTTATTCAAGCGGCGTATATAACAGGGGAACGAATTTCTGAATCCTTAGTAAAGACTTTGAATGCTGAAACGGGATTGGATTTTATTGCATTTAACCCTTTTGATAAACTAACTGCGGCTCTGAAAATTAAAGAGAGTCCCCTCTATTTACAGAGGTTTAACACTTTCTCCCCGGCAGCAGGAATTGCATACAGAATTGTATAATAACACTTACTGCTGTTTATTATTTTATCAGCATGAAATTAAGAATTATTTCCGGTTATCTAAAAAGCCGGATGATAAATGTTCCCAGATCAAAATTGATCAGGCCAACAACCGGCAGGGTTAAGGAAACCCTGTTTAACCTGTTAACCAATTTGATTGATTTTGAAAATATTAAAGTTCTAGATCTGTACGCAGGTTCAGGATCTCTGGGTCTGGAGTGTATTAGCAGGGGGGCAAAAGAAGTTCATTTTGTAGAAAGAGATTTTATCATCCATAAAAACCTTGTTGAGAATATAAAATCTCTTGAAGTTGAGAATAACTGTTCTGTTTTTAAGATGGCTGCCGATAAATTTTCCGGAAGACAACCAGAATGTAAATATGATCTTATTCTCGCTGATCCCCCTTTTTTTAAGGGCGATATATATTCCGTTGTGGAAAATATTTTAACTAATAAATATCTTCTTAATGATGCGTTTATGGTTATTGAACGTTCTGTTCAAACAAAAGTTAAGGACGTAGGTAATTTCAATATAGAACCATTTAAAACTATTGGAGATACCTGTTTATACAAATTAAATAATGTTTAATGGTTTGAATCATTTTACTGGTATTGATAATAATAGCGATACGGATTTATTCCTTGGAAATGTGCAAGGCGGTTTATATCTTTAATTAAACATAACTGTAACTGATTTGAAGATGAAATAGCAGAGCTGCCATCAACTTTTCATGTTGCGGCTCATCCTATTTTACACAAAATATTGATTTACTTAGACATTGAAATCAGTTATAAAGGAACTTATCGGCAGTATTAATTCTGGCGCGACATAATCAAATAATAAAAATGAGTCTGCTAAAATAATCTAACACTAATCATTAAGAGGAAATAATGATAAAAATTACATTTCTGTTTTTGTCCTTATTCGGTACAATTTTATTAGGACAAACAAATATTGAATTACTCGGAAGTCTCAATCAATATCCTTCAGTTGGATATAACGATATCTGGGGATATGTTGACCCAATGGGTAATGAATATGCACTGCTTGGAGTTAGAAACGGAACTTCAATTATTGATCTTTCTAATCCTGCAAATCCTGTAGAAGTTGCATTTATTCCTGGAACAAATTCAATCTGGAGAGATATTAAAACACATGAGCAGTATGCTTATGTTGTATCGGATAATACCAATGATGGATTACAAATAATCGATCTATCACAGCTTCCAAACACTGCTACGTTGGCGAATCAAACTACAGCTTTTTTCCAACAATCACACAATATTTTTATAGATAACGGATTTCTTTATGTTGTAGGAACTGGAAGTGGCGGAATGCATATTTTGGATTTATCCAATCCGGTTGATCCAACTGAAACTGCTGTTTACAATGAAAGTGGAAATATTCATGACTTATATGTTTGGGATGACACTGTGGTTGTTTGCGCAGGAATTTCAGGAGAATATCATCTTGTAGATGTAACTAATAAATCGGATCCGCAACTTGTTAGTGCAAGTCCATCGATTTCGGGTATTTTTGCTCATAGCGGATGGATGACAGAAGATAAAAGATACTTTTTTGGTACAGAAGAATTTAATTCCGTTGATATAACCGTTTGGGATCTGCAGGATAGAACCTCCTGGGATCTTGTTGTTCCATCGTGGGAAACTAATTCGGGAGCAACGGTACATAATTTATTTATCCAGGGAAATTACGCACATATCTCATATTATTCTGATGGTTACGTTGTATTGGATATCTCAAATCCGCAATTACCTTTTTTGATTGGTGAGTACTCAACACCTGTTCTGTGGGGAATTTATCC
The DNA here is from genome assembly GCA_022562275.1 of Bacteroidota bacterium. GTDB lineage: Bacteria > Bacteroidota > Ignavibacteria > Ignavibacteriales > Ignavibacteriaceae > BMS3ABIN03. The sequence goes on along the minus strand of JADFPP010000003.1, from coordinate 32,519 downwards.
ATTTCTGCCTTCCGGCATAACCATTGGCTCCGACATCGCTGATGGATTATTTATATTCCAATTTACACCAGGCGATGTTCCACCAACAATTATTCACGTACCTATGGATGATGTTCTTAACACCGATCCTATCACAATATCAGCAGGAATAGTAGATGACGGTCAGGTTGTGGATGCTAATATTCACTATCGAACTACTTTTGATGGCAGTACAAGCGACTGGTTTTTAGTTAACGATCTCAATGGACCAACGAATAACACGTATGAGTTTGAAATTCCCGGACAGCAGCATTTAACAACAGTCGAATATTATCTTGCTGCAGTTGACGATGTTAACAAAGTCTCTACTTTACCTGCTGGAGGATCGGGTATAAATCCTCTGGGTGGAACACCTCCTCCTGAATTATTTTCCTTCTTTGTTGTATTACCGGGAATTCCTGGTATTACATCTTTCTTTCCTTCTGGAGATACAACCATTCAAAAAAATGATGAGATAGATTTTCTGGTTGAAGCTGTTGATACAAGCGGACTGGAGCTAAGTTATAAATGGTTTAAAAATGATCGACAGGTTATTGGTAACAATAACACATACCATTACAGACATTCTTCATTTGATCCACCGCCACATACCGATGTTATTAAGGTTGTCGTTTCGAACGGGTATCTTTCTACGGAAAAATCCTGGAGCATATTCGTAGAACCGATAACTGATGTAGAAGACGAAAATAATCCGGGATCATATTCCTTAAAGCAAAATTATCCTAATCCGTTTAATCCATCTACTCAAATTCAGTTTAGCATTGCAAGTTCTGAGTTTGTGAACCTTACAGTTTATAATTCACTTGGAGAAAAAGTAGCCGGGTTGGTAAATGAAAGTAAACCGGCTGGTAATTATACTGTTACATTTGATGCAGGAAATTTCTCTTCCGGTGTATACATTGCAAGAATAACTGCCGGCTTATTTATTCAAATAATTAAAATGAGTCTGTTAAAATAACTTGAGCAAAAAATATTAGTAAACACTTTTGGAAAATTTGCTTACTTGAGTCATGTTGAATTCATTTCGGCATCTCCAGCAAGATTTTAAAATGAACCTGCTTTCCGTAGCTTTGTACAGGAAGGTTTAAAACGAAGTTTTAATCATAATGAAATTTTTTAGAAGTTTCTTGTATTTATCAACTGTTTGGATTTAATTAATTATTAAGCCCGTTTAATTCAAAGCTGGCTTTTTATTTTTAAAATTTTATACTATCCTTAGAATTTTTATATTTCGTTTGAGTTTAATCAATAAATAAGAAAAATGCCGAAAGTAATATACCCAGGCACATTCGATCCTGTAACAAACGGACATATTGATGTTATAAAAAGAGCAATGGAATTGTTTACTTCCGTTGTTGTTACTGTTGCAATTAACCCTGGTAAGGAACCTCTGTTTTCTGCTGATGAACGCATTGAAATGTTAAAGGAAAGCTTAAAAGATTTCGACAATGTTTCTGTCGATTCCTTTAACGGTTTACTTGTCGATCATGCAAAAAATATGGGAGCAACGGGGATAATCAGGGGATTAAGAGCAGTAAGTGATTTTGAATATGAGTTCCAGATGGCACTGATGAACAGAAAACTTGCGGGAAATATTTCCACAATTTTTTTAATGCCTCACGAAAAGTACACTTATTTAAACTCTACAATAATAAGGAACCTTGCAAGTCTTCATAGTGATGTTAGTGAATTTGTTCCACCGGTTGTGCATAAAGCACTTAAAAAGAAATTTGAATCCTAACTTATTTTAATGCAAAATTTTACAAAAAGTATATAGATGAGATACTTAGTTTTCCTTACCATTTTAATTTTTATTTCGATTTTACCATCCTGTAATTCAAATTCAGATAATGAGCAAAGTTTAAAAGAAAAAGCGAACGAGCTTGCACAAAATTTAATTATTATTGATACACACATAGATATACCTGCACGTTTGCATACCAAATGGAAAAACATTTCTCAATCAACTGAAGAAGGAAACTTCGATTATCCAAGAGCAATAAAGGGAGGATTGAATGCTCCGTTTATGTCGATATACATCCCGGCAAGTTACCAGTTAACAGGTGGTGCAAAAGAACTTGCTGATACACTGATTGACATGGTAAACAAATTTGCAAAGGATTGGTCTGATAAATTTATAATTGCTACTTCCCCATCAGATATTATTAATCAATTTTCGAAGACCAGGATTTCTATTTGTATGGGAATGGAAAACGGAGCACCGATTGAAGGAGATATTAAAAATCTAAAATACTTCTACGATAGAGGAATCAGGTATATAACACTAACACATTCAAAGAATAATAAAATTTGCGATTCATCCTATGATGATGAAGTAACGTGGAATGGCTTAAGTCCATTTGGGATTGAAGTAGTAAAAGAGATGAACCGGCTTGGTATAATGGTAGATATTTCACACGTTTCGGATAGTACATTTTACCAGGTAATAAAAACTACGGCAGCGCCTGTGATAGCATCTCATTCTTCCAGCAGATATTTTACTCCCGGCTGGCAGCGAAATATGTCCGATGATATGATAAAATTGTTGGCTGAAAATGGTGGGGTAATCCAAATTAATTTTGGTTCTTCTTTTTTAAGGGGAGACATACGTCAGAATAGGACAACGAGAGGAGAGAAAATTAATAGTTGGCTGAAAGAAAATAATTTAGATAAAAGTTCTTCTGAAGCAAAAATATTTATTGAAAATTATGATAGAGAACATCCACGTAAATATGCTGATGTAAAGGATGTTGCCGATCATATTGACCATATTATTAATTTAGTTGGAATTGATCACTTAGGAATCGGCTCCGATTTTGACGGAGTCGGCGATAGTTTGCCAACCGGTTTAAAAGATGTATCCGGCTATCCGAACCTTATTTATGAATTACTGAAAAGAGGTTATTCAGAAAATGATATTGAAAAGATCTGCTCGGAAAATTTGTTACGAGTTTGGAAAGAAGTAGAACAAACTGCTAAAAGATTGCAATTAATTGAGGATTAAATAATGAATAAAATAGATTTAAATTCAATTGAAGAAAAAGAAGTCGTACCCGGATTCTTCGCCCGGTTTGTTCATTCTGAAAATATGACAATTTCTTACTGGAATATAAAAGCCGGTTCTTCCCTTCCGGCACATTCGCATCCCCACGAACAAATTTCTTCAATGATAAAAGGTGAATTCGAGTTGACTGTTGATGGTACCTCGCATATTCTCAAACCGAATGATGTATCCATTATTCCATCAAACACACCACACTCGGGCAAAGCAATTACAGATTGTAAAATAATTGATACGTTTTATCCGGTTAGGGAAGATTACACAAGCTAATGGATACTGGATTCCTGCTTTCAATGCTACGCATTTCTTGCTGCTGATTTAAACCAAAACCGATTTATTGTTTATTAATTTGCTTATAGTGTTTACTACAAATATTTTTGATATGTTTTTTTATAACTTCTTTAATCATAAGGAAAAGAAATGAGTCTAAGCCAAATTGCTAAAACTATTAAGGGATCCCCCACCCTGTTTTTGAACAAGAAATTTGCGATACTAAAACAAAAAGGGAATCCCGTAATTCACCTTGGCGGCGGTGAACCAAAAAGTAAAGTGCCTATGGAGGCGGTTACAGCTACAATAAAACATTTAAATACAAGAGAAATAAGATATGCCCCCGTAGATGGAATTCCGGAACTAAAGCAGGCAATAATAAATTATACTGAGGAATTTTATAACCGAAAAGTAGCATCGGCAAATGTTATGGCTTCCGGTGGTGCAAAACAAGCGATAATGCTTGCGCTGCAAGCCGTTGTAAATCCGGGTGAAGAAGTTATATTTCCTTCACCTTATTGGGTAAGCTATCCTGAAATGGTAAGATTATGCGGAGCAGTACCTATACCAGCGTATCCCAAGAACAAAAGTTTCTATCCTCAATTAAAAGACATAGAAGATAGAATTAGTTCTCTTACAAAAGCCGTTATTATCAACAGCCCCAATAACCCAAGCGGTGCAATGTATTCAGAAGAATTCATTTCTGATGTTGTTCAATTTTGTGAGAAGAAAGATCTTTATTTAATTATGGATGATATTTATCATCGTTTAATTTTTGATGGCAAAAAACGATTGAACCCTTATGATTATGTGAAGAAACTTGATGATAATTCAAAGCTGATAATCATTAATGGCGTCTCAAAACAGTATGCAATGACGGGATTTAGAATTGGTTGGGCAATTGCGAATAATTATTTGATAGAAGCAATGACAAACATGCAGGCACATCAAACATCCGGTCCTTCCGTTTTAACTCAAAAGGGCGCAGTTGGTGCTTTGAATGGTGATCAATCGTGTATTGAAAGTTTACGTGACACACTTGAGAATAAACGGAATTTAATGATGAAGATGTTAAACGATTTAGATGGAGTAAAGGTAACAAAGCCTGATGGAACTTTTTATTGCTTTGCAGACTTTAGCACATTTAATAAAGATTCAAATAAACTTTCCGAACATCTTATTGATAAAGCACAGGTACTTACAGTACCGGGAACTGGATTTGGAATGGATGGATATTTGAGGATAAGTTTTTGCGGAACTGAACAAGATATAACAGAAGGAATTAATAGAATAAAATGGGCACTCGATCCTAATTCAGCTGGTGAAATAATTATAGGTAATAAAAAATATGTAAGGGATCGGGTATGAGTAAATTCCTGCGTTTTAACGGCAGAGAAAATTTTATAAGCATTCATAACGAGAAGAATATCAACTTGAAATCTGATAATTTTATTATTGAAGACAACTATAAGATAATGTATTAGATATGCCAGATTTCAAAACTTAATCCTAGTAGATATGCCAGATTTTGGAAATCTGGCATATCTGCAAAAGTAATGGAATAACATGGAAAAATTAAGAATAACGGAAATATTAGCTCAGCTCTTCAAGCGCGATCTCGAAAAACTAAAAACCGAGATAACTTCCTACAAAGATGAAAAGAAAATGTGGGAAGTATCGGGGGATATAAAAAATTCTGCTGGAAATCTTTGTCTTCACTTGCTTGGCAACCTGCAGCACTTCATCGGTACAACACTTGGTAAATCAGGTTATGATAGAAATCGCGATGCAGAATTCAGCAGAAAGAATGCACCCGTGGAGGAAATGCAAAAAGAGATAGATGAAACAATTATCATCATAAAAAAAACTTTAAACGAACTCGACGAAAAAAGATTGAAAGATATTTATCCTATAAATGTTTTTGGATATGAAATGACAACTGGATTTTTTCTAACTCATTTAACAACTCACCTTAGTTATCATCTCGGGCAGATAAACTACCATAGACGATTATTGGACAAATAGTTATTAAGCAATAAGAAATTAATAGAATAAAATGGGCATCCGAACCCGGTTAGATAATTATAGAAGATAAAAAATAAGCATGGGATTGAGTATGAGTAAATGCCTGTAATTTAATGGGCAGGTAAAATTAGTTACCATCCTTGAATATACCCGACTAATAATTTAGGTTTGGTGTATCCGTTAAACTTTTTAAGAATTTATTTATAATGACTAATAAAATTATTTCATTTGTTTTGTTTTTATTTATTGTTAGTTCCTGTAATGTGAATAAATATTCACAAGAGGATATCGATGCTATTGTAGAAAAAACTAATAATAAATTAAAAGATTTTACACCAACACAATATCAATGGGCATCAAAAAGTGCATATTCACAAATAAAGGCACTTTATCCCGATCCCGATATAATTTTCCTGAACGAGACTTATAAATTCAGGTCAGGCGGCGACTCGTTTAATTTATATTACTTTAAAGACGGGGCACTGATATACTTTAAAGAAAGTAAATTGCAATCTATCAGGGATAGCAATAACAAGTTGAGAAAGATATTATCTAAATTAATTCTTTATCTGAACCAGGATGGGTCTGTAGTAAAGTATTACAAGAATTATGATAAAAAAAAGGCAGATCTGGAAGGATCAGATGTTGATAGAATACTTTCTCATGCAAAAGAATTGTATAATAAAGTAAAGGATCATACGAATTGATATATAGTTTTCACTTAAGTTAACTTCCCTATTACCTTCAGTTAATTAATAGTGCGGCTGAATATTTATTTGGGATTAAAATCTACTTCCACTCAAATAATACCTTGCACCAAATGCAAAATTCATCGCATTTAAAGCACTTGCGCGATAAGGCGCATCACTTACGGCATAATTATATTGAGCTTCGGCAAATATAGATGCATTACTATCTTCCAAACCTTTCTCTAAAATTATACCACCGAAATATCCCCAAATTGCTTCGTTGTTAACACTCGAAATAACTTGACCACCAATAAGCACAGCTTCCTGGTTTAGAATTGAAAATGTAACTCCTCCATTCACTCCAATCGTAAATTCATCAGACAGATAAAAATTATACAGTAATCCTCCGTTCAGCAATAACTGGGAGAATGATGAATTTGCCTCGGCAAACTGATCCGATAGTTGAAATTGAGACGTAAGATAAGCTGTATTATAAAATGACTGAAAGTTTGATTTAGAAGAATAAGATGCTCTTGTGTAAATGAAAAGATTGGTTGTAATGGGAATCCCGAAACTTCCACCAAACGAAAGTGCCACGGTACCCTCAGACCCCGGGTTGGAATTGCTTATCTGTGCACCACCAACCAGACCTCCAAAAAATAATGATTTACGATGTAATTTTTGAGCACTAATACAGGCAACAGAAATTAATATTATAAACAGCGTAAAAATAGTTACAGCTTTCATTTCAATCCTCAAATTTTTTAACAAATTATATATTCTTACTAGTATTGTCAAATTACAAAATTATACCTCTGGCTTTCAAACAGAATACAATATAGACCCATTATGGATAATGCTGAAAAATTTAACGATTTATTCATTAATCATTAATTCCAGGGAGTCAGATATCTTTTCAACGGGCATTTTTTGTTCGGTCCACAATTCGAATGATTTAGCCGCCTGATGTACCAGCATGGTTAACCCGCCGACTACCTTTGCTCCTTGATTTTTAGCCACTGATAAGAATTTCGTTTCGGGAGGATTGTATACCATATCGAATATTATCTGATTTTCGTGAAATGATTCCTCTAAATAAGTCGGTGTGTCATCCGAATCAGGGAACATTCCTATTGGAGTAGCGTTCACTATTAATTTTGAATTATGAAGAGTCTCGGTTAAGTCAGGCGGAATTAATTCTTCCGTTTTGAAATTATCGTATCTCATCTTTTCACTGAAGAAGCTTTGCAATGTATCTGCGCGTTGTATTGTTCTGTTAATAATTGTTATTTCTGCAGGCTTAAAAAATCTGATGAGTGTATATATTACAGCTCTCGCACCGCCGCCGGAACCAATTACACTTACTTTTGCACCGGAAATATCTTTTTTAAATGAAGATAATGTTGCAACTATACCCTGTACATCTGTATTGAAACCCTTCAGTTTACCATTATCATTTGTTATTGTATTAACAGCGCCGATCATCGTAACTTCTTCGGAAAGATCATCTAAATATTCTATAATTTTTTCTTTGTGAGGAATTGTAACATTTAAACCATTTATACCAAGTGCAAGGACACCTTTAACTGCGTTTTCCAGATCATCTGATGTAACATCAAAAGGGAGATAGATGTAATCTATATTATTTAATTGAAATGCAACATTATTAATAAAAGGGGAATAGGATTGCTTTATTGGATGCCCGATAAGACCGACTAATTTTGTATTTGCAAAAAATGAATTTTTCATGTTCTAATTCAATAAGGTAACTTCAAAATATAATTGAACTATTTAGGATAGACAATTGCTGATGTTGTTAGTTTTCATCCAACAATTTCTTGAATAATTTTGAAGTTTTTATTTCGGGATAATCTTTTGTGAATTTTTGCTTAATCTCAGGGTCTATAGCAAAAGCTTTTTTTAAGCAGCCAATTGCTTCTTGAGTTTGCCTTAAAAGAAAACTCACCTTGGCTTTTCCGTAAAATGATCCGGCATCCTGAGGATTAATATTTATACATTTATCGTATGCATTTATTGCATCAAGCCAGTTTCCTAATTCAAAATATGTCTCTGCCAGACTAAACCAAAACTGATGATTATCCGGAGTAATCTTCAATGCAGCTAAATAACTATTAACCGATTCCTGCAATTTTCCAAGTGAATATTCCAAATCAGCCTTTGCATACCATGCTTCCTCTTTATCACTTGACAATGATATTGCCCGGTTAAAATCCTTTAATGCGAGATGATATTTGCAAGTTGAATCAAAACAATATCCACGAGCCAAAAAGGCTTCGTAAAACTGATCATTTATTTTAATTGCCTGCGTAAAATATTTTATAGCATTTATCATATCCCCTTTTTCTTCGTATAAATTAGCAATATTAAAGCAGATAGATTCATCAAATTTGTCAATCTGATATGCTTTCTTAAAACTTTCCATTGCCTCAGTTGATCTTCCCAATTCTGAAAGAACATTACCTTTGTTAAACCAGGCACTTGAAAAATTATCTTTTAACGAAACAGCAAGATCATAACTATTCAACGATTGCTCAAATTTATTTTGTTTAGATAACACAATTCCCCTATTGTACCAACCATTAGCATTATACGGATCTAATTCCAAAAACTTATCATACATATTAAGGGCTTGTTCATACATATTCAAATTTTCATCACAATAACCCAATTCATAATATGCTTCAGCAAAATTTGGGTCGATCTTCAACACTTTAATGAAATAATGCTTCGCAATTCTAAAGTCTTCTTTTCTTTGATTTAATATACCCAGATTGTAGAGGGCTTCCTCATTATTAGGGTCTATATTTAAAACGGATTTAAGTGTTTCTTCAGCTTTTAAATAATACCCCAGATTTTCCTCAACAGTAGATCTGTCAATTAATATCTCAGAATCTCCCGGGTTTAATGATAATGCTTTATCAAAACATTCAATTGCTTCTTCATAATCATCGGATAAATTTAACAGCAATCCTTTCTTAGACCATAATTCCGAATTATATGCTGATATTCCTAAAAGATGATTGACAAAAAATAACCCGTCATTTAAATAATTATTATCAACGCAAAGTAAAATCACATCTTCAATCCGATCAATAGATTCATAAATCATGTTGCTATCAATCAAATTACGACAAGCATTAATCTCTTCCTCTATATGAAAACCATTCGGTCCAATATTATCGTCATTAAAACTGAAATCATAAAAGGACATCCAATTCTCCGTTATTCATTCTTATAAAAAATAATCTCACTACCAATAAATTATAAAAACAATTAAAATTCAAATTTATAATGAATAATATTTTTTGTATTAATTTAAAACTCAAATGCCGTGCCATGTAAACAGTGCATTTTTATTATTATCCAAAGATACAATTAGTTTTTAGTTTAATACGGCAGTAACTTTTTCAGCCGCATCCTTAAAATTTTTAGCAACTTCAAAATTAAGTCCGGAATTATTTAATAATACGCCGGCTTCTTTAGCATTAGTACCCTCGAGCCGAACAACTATAGGAACTTTAACGTGCATTTGTTTTGTTGCATCAATCACACCTTGCGCAACTCTATCACATCGTACGATTCCACCAAATATATTAATTAATATTGCTTTAACATTTGGATCCGAGAGAATTATTTTAAAACCATTTGCAACGGTAGTTTTATTTGCTCCACCGCCAACATCCAAAAAGTTTGCCGGCTCACCGCCTGCTAACATTATTATATCCATAGTACTCATTGCCAACCCCGCACCATTCACCATACATCCTACATTACCATCGAGCTTTATATAATTCAAATCGTACTTTGATGCTTCAACTTCAAGTTTATCTTCTTCATCAAGGTCACGGTATTCTAAAATATCTTTGTGCTTGTATAAAGCATTATCATCAAAGTTCATCTTCGCATCTAATGCAATTACATCGCCCTCTTTTGTTATAACCAATGGATTTATCTCAGCAATCGATGCATCTTCTTCTTCATAAGATTTATACAGAGCAAATAAAAATTTAACCGCTTTTTTATGCTGATCATCCTTTAACCCAAGCGCATAAGCTAATTTCCTTGCCTGAAACGGCTGCAGCCCTAAATCAGGTTCAACTATTTCTTTAACAATCTTTTCAGGAGATTCGGCAGCAACTTTTTCTATTTCAACACCACCTTCCCGTGAAACCATTATAACGTTTTTGGATTGTGCTCTATCTAAAGTAATACCAACATACAACTCTTTATCTATATTTATTCCTTCTTCAACCAATAGTCTTTTTACTCTTCTTCCTTCCGGTCCGGTTTGATGAGTAACCAGATTCATTCCAATTATTTTACTTGCAATCTCCCGAACCTGGTGAAGAGATTTAGCCACTTTTACACCGCCGCCTTTTCCTCTTCCGCCGGCATGAATCTGTGCTTTTAAAACCCAAATATTACCACCTAAATCTACTTTGGCTTTTTTTACTGCGTCTTCGGCATTGAACACTACACCGCCCCTGGGAACAGCAACATTATATTTTCTTAATATCTCTTTCGCCTGATATTCATGAATTTTCATTTAACATCCTTTTACTAAATAGTTACCAACAAGTTAGCTCAATTAATAACCTGTTATCGATTTATATTTTTTCGCTCATTAATTTTGCCTGGAGAAAGAGTAACAAATAATCTCTTCCACCCGCTTTAGAATCAGTACCAGACATATTGAAACCGCCAAATGGATGAGCACCAACAAGGGCTCCGGTACATTTTCGGTTGAAGTAAAGATTTCCGATCAACAAATGTTTTTTTGCAGCTTTTATCTTCTTACGATTTCGTGTATAAACTGCACCAGTTAAACCATAGATTGTATTATTTGCAATTTTTAAACTCTGTTCATAATCATTTGATTTAATGACGGCGAGTACGGGACCAAATACTTCTTCCTGAGCTAACCTGGAATCAGGTTTTATATCGATAAAAACTGTTGGTTTAATAAAGTATCCGTTCCCACGTGCTTTTCCACCGCCAACTAATAGTTTACCCTCCCTTTTACCTATCCTTATGTAATTGAGAATACTTTTTCGGGCATTTTCATTAATTACTGCACCCATACTATTATTTTCTGTTGGAGATCCAACCTGGATTTTTCCAACTTCAGTTTTTAATTTATTTACAAATTTTGAATAAACAGTTTTATCAACAATAGCCCTTGAACAAGCTGAACACTTCTGACCCTGGAAACCAAAGGCAGATGCAACTACATCCTTTACAGCAACATCAACATTCGTCTCCTTATCAACTATTATACAATCTTTACCACCCATTTCAGCAACAACTCTTTTCAACCAGATCTGACCGTGCTGAACTTTGGAAGCCAATTCATAAATGTGCTTACCGACTTCCATCGAACCGGTAAAGGTAATGAATCTTGTTTTTGGATGACCTACCAATGTATCGCCAACTTCGCCACCGGAACCCGGTAAAAAGTTAAGCACTCCATCCGGCAGCCCCACTTCTTTCATAATATCACAAAATATTTTTCCCATCATCGGAGAATCGCTGGATGGTTTTAACACAACAGTGTTTCCCGTAACAATTGCTGCAGAAGTCATCCCAACTAATATTGCGAATGGAAAATTCCACGGCGGAATTGTTATACCAACTCCGAGGGGTAGATAAACTAATTCATTTCTCTCACCTTTGATAGGTGTTACAGGCTGCCTGGCTGCGTAACGCAGCATTTCCCTTGCATAAAACTCCATAAAATCAATTGCCTCTGCAGTATCTCCATCAGCTTCAGCATAGTTCTTCCCTGTTTCATAAATCATCCAGGCATTTATTTCAAATTTCCTCTTCCTAACCAGCGCTGCAGCTTTAAAAAGGTAGCTGGCTCTCTCTTCAGGGAAAATGTATCTCCACTCTTCAAATTTTTTATACGCACTTTCCACTGCACGCCTGGCAATTTCCTTCGTTCCTTTATAAAATCTTGCAATAACTTCATCTTTATTAGATGGATTATAAGACACTATTCTGCCATCGGATCTCAGTTTTTTCCCATCAACTACCATTGGAAATGTTTTACCCAATTGTCCTTTAACTGAAGCAAGTGCTCTTTTTTGTATTTCTACATTCGACTTTTTAGAAAAATCAGTTAATGGTTCATTCCTGAACGGCTTAACTTTCATTTATAATTCTCCCGATAAAAATTTATAAATAGTTTAGAAAAATTAACCCTTTTGATTTTGATAAGCAATTTTGATTGGTTATATGAGGACGTGTAAACGGTATTTACCTTCTCAAGTTTCGATATCTCAGCTTTTGATTTTGCATCAATGATGTTATATTAAATCTATAGTATATTTTTTCTGATGAGAGATTACTATTTTATTCTGTGCTAAGACAAAACCGACAGTTGTGCGATAATATATTTATTTCATTAGGAGTAAAGCATGGCATCATTAAAAGCGTTTAATACAATAACAGAACTTTATCAATTCTTAACTGAGGAATACGGGAGAACTGTAGATAAATATTTACTCAATTATAAAGTAAATGATAAATACACCGGAATTTCTTACACGAAGTTAAAAGAGGAAACCGAGTTACTGGCATTTGGTTTAGCATCGTTGGGTTTAAAGCGTCGTGAAAAAATTGCACTTGTATCCGAGAACAGACCCGAATGGGTTTATACCGATATGGCTTCACATATATTAGGAGCAATAAATGTCCCTATATATCCCTCACTAACATCAGCCACTATTGAATTTATGCTAAACAATTCAGAATCGAAAGGCATAGTAGTCTCAACTAAATTTCAATTAAATAAAGTATTAAAAATTCGTAACAAATGTAAATATCTGAAATTCATCATAATTATAAATGAAAAAGATTTTGACCCTTCAATTAAAGACCTTCATACTTTTAAGCAAATTCAGGAAATGGGTCTGGACTATAAAATGAGTAATCAAAATTTTATAAACGAAAGTATGAACTTGGTAAATGAAGATGATGTATGTACAATAATTTACACTTCAGGTACTACAGGTGAACCTAAAGGAGTTCTTCTAACCCATAAAAATATTATGTCGAATGTGATGAGTGCATTAGAAGCATTCCCTATCACGGATGAAGACGTGTTTTTATCATTTTTACCATTGTGCCATATTTTTGAAAGGATGGCAGGTTACTACTGTGCATTTGCTGCAGGTGCATCAGTTTATTACGCTGAAAGTATTGAAAAGGTGGCAGCAAATTTAATGGAAGTTAAGCCTACTCTAATGACGGCAGTTCCAAGATTATTTGAAAGAATACATTCGAGGATAATAAAGAATGTAGAGAGTCAATCAGAAAAAAAACAAAAAATATTTTACTGGGCGATGGAAGTTGGAAAAGAATTCGCATCGGCAAAAAAAACAGGTAAAATTCCTCTCGCTCTTACTATTAAATATAAAATAGCAAGAAAGCTGGTATTGAATAAATTGCTTGAGCGTATGGGTGGAAAAATAAAATTTTTTATCTCAGGAGGTGCTGCGCTGCCACGTGAAATGGGTGAATTTTTTGAGGCTGCTGGGCTAATTATAATTGAGGGCTATGGATTAACAGAGTCTTCACCGGTTCTTGCAGCAAACAGGGTTGATGATTATAAATTTGGCACGGTGGGCAAACCACTTGCCAACGTAGAAATTAAAATTGCACCGGATGGTGAAATACTTGCAAGAGGACCAAATATAATGCAGGGCTTTTATAAAAATAAAAAAGATACAGCAGCTATGTTAAAAGATGGTTGGCTTTACACAGGTGATATTGGAGTTTTTGATGCAGATGGTTTTCTAATGATAACCGACAGGAAAAAAAATCTGTTTAAAACATCTGCCGGAAAATATATAGCACCAACACATATTGAGAGTACCTTTCTTGCAAGCAAATATATTGATCAATTTATTTTGATAGGCGATAGAAGAATGTTTCTTAGCGCACTGATCGTACCGGATTTTGAAGCAATTAAAGAGTATGCTGACGCTAATAATATTTCATATACCGATGAGAAAAATCTCGTTAAGAATCATGAGATTTATAAACTTCTTGAAAACGATATGACTAAGTTCCAGAAAAAGCTGGCTAATTACGAACGGGTGAGAAAATTTGTTCTGTTAGAAAAACCATTTACTATTGATTCGGGTGAAATTACACCCAGTATGAAGCTGAAGCGTAAAGTAGTGGAAAGCAACTACAATGAACTTATTGAAAGAATGTACGAAGGAATGTAGGTAAGCTGAATTAATTCTTATTCGAAATAATCAATAACTTAACTCGTTCATAACATCAATAATCTGATTGTGTATTTTATTGTTTGTGCATAATATTTTTTTAGAATAAATATCAATCTGTTTACATTCAAAATCGGTCACCAATCCGCCAGCTTCTTCAACAATAAGCTTCCCCGCACAGATATCCCACGGCTGTAAATTCACTTCCCAGAATCCATCAAATACCCCGGAAGCCAGATAGCAAAAATCGATGGCTGCTGAACCTAATCTTCTTACACCCCTGGATTTCTTTGTTAATGCTATAAATCGCTCAAAGGCATGGTCGGGATTCTCAGCTATATTATACGGAAAACCAGTAACTAACAAACTGTGGTTAAGCTTTCCTGTATCAGTTACATTCAATTTGCTTGAATTTGCAAATGCTCCGCTACCCAGTTCGGCTGAATATATAACATCCCGCATTACATCGAATACAACGCCCGCAATTGTTTCGTTATTTTTTTGTACACCAATTGATACAGCAAATATTGGCAACCCGTGAGTAAAATTTGTAGTTCCATCAAGAGGATCAACTACCCAAAGATATTCCGAATCATTTTTTACACCCCCACCTTCTTCTGCCAGGATGCTATGAGATGGAAATTTATTTTTAATGAAATCGATGATAAGTTTTTCGGAAGCTTTATCAATTTGAGTAACTAAATTTATTTCATTGGTTTTGTAATTAACCTGTAAATTTTTACCAAATCCTTCTTTAATTAATTTGCCCGCTTGTTTACTGATCTCTATTAAATCGTTAATCATATTTGTTTTAAATTATTGTTTGTTCATCTTGTTATAACTTAATTGCGAATAGGGTTTCCTATATCTGGGGTAACAGATTAACACCCAATTCTAAGTTCCTTGAATGCCCTACTCTATTTTGGTATATTTTAATATCAATTATATACAAAAAAAAGGATTATAATTCTTGGATCAGATAAATAATGTAGAAATTAGTGGGAAAAGCGAAGGTTCAATTGTTGAGGATATTCCGGAAATTCTTCCCATACTTCCTCTAAGAGATATTGTAATTTTTCCATATATGATTTTCCCTGTTCTTGTTGGCAGAGAACAATCTATTAGAGCTGCAAATTATGCATCAGAAAAAACAAAGTATATTTTCCTTTCTACCCAAAAAAAATCTAATGTTGAATCACCTTCCAAAAGTGATATATACACCGATGGAACTATAGCAAAAATAGTACAAATTCTTAAGCTGCCTAACGGTTTAATGAAAATTCTAGTTGATGGATTAATTCAAGCAAAAGTAGTTGAATTTACAGAGAGGACTGAATTTTTTGAGGGCAAAGTTGAAATTATTTTGCCTCCATTAATAAAAGATCACGAGATGAATGCAATGGAAAGACAGATGTCTCAGCTTTTCAAGGAATATGTTAAAATTAGCAGAACTGTTTCCGCAGATACTTTAAGTGCATTTGAAAATATAGAGGAACCGGACAGGAAACTGTTTTACGTTGCGGCTAATATTAATCAACTAATAGAAGTCAAGCAATCAATTCTTCAAAAGTACACATTAAAGGATCAATACTATGAAGTTATTAAGATATTAAATTCAGAGATTGACATTTTAAAAATTGAAAAAGAAATTGATAATAAAGTACAGGAAAACATATCAAAGACTCAGAGAAAATTTATTATTCAGGAGCAAATCAAGATATTACAGGATGAACTGGGAGATGATGAGGATAGTTCACCGGAGTTTATTAAGATAAGAAATAAGATTAAAAAAGTAAAAATGCCAAAGGAGGCAGAGGAAAAAGCACTTGAAGAATTGAGCAAATTAAAAAAAACTCCGCCAATGTCTCCTGAATCAACTGTAATAAGAAATTATCTTGATTGGCTAACAGATGTTCCATGGTCTAAAAAAACAAAAGATAATCTTGATATTAAGCATGTTCAAAAAATACTTGATGAAGATCATTTTGGATTGGAAAAACCCAAGGAAAGAATTATCGAGCATATTGCAGTATTAAATCTTGTAAAGCAAATGAGGGGCCAGATACTTTGTTTTATAGGTCCACCGGGAGTTGGTAAAACATCGCTGGGTAAATCTATCGCAAGAGCTTTGGGAAGAAAATTCGTCCGGATAAGTTTAGGTGGTGTTCGCGACGAAGCAGAAATAAGAGGGCACAGGAGAACTTATATTGGATCAATGCCTGGTAAAATTATTCAATCCATGAAGAAAGCAGGAACAATTAACCCGGTAATCCTACTGGATGAGATCGATAAGATGAGTGTTGATTTCAGAGGTGACCCATCATCAGCTATGCTAGAGGTCCTCGATCCCGAACAAAATCATACTTTTAGCGATCATTACATTGAAGTTGATTATGATCTTAAGCAAGTAATGTTTATTACAACAGCAAATGTAAGATACAATATTCCTCTTCCGCTTCAGGATAGAATGGAAATTATTGAACTGCCAGGATATTTAGAATACGACAAAATGGAAATAGCGAAACGTCATCTGGTTCCAAAACAATTAAAGGCGCACGGTTTAAATAAAAGAAAAGTTGAAATAACAGATAGCGGAATAAAAAAAATAATTGGGGATTATACAAGGGAAGCCGGTGTAAGAAATCTTGAAAGAGAATTAGCTTCAGTCTTCCGAAAAGTAGCAAGAGATATTGTTATGAAGGAATCTTCTAACGGCAAGAAAAAGAAAATAAATAGTTTTGTAATAGATGATAAGAAGGTTGAAAAATATTTGAAGAATCCAAGATTCCGTACTCATCGACATGAGAAATCCAATCGTATTGGAAGTGTAACGGGATTAGCCTGGACAAGTGTTGGCGGTGAATTATTAAATGTAGAAGTTACGATTATGAGCGGATCAGGTAAGCTGAATCTAACCGGGCAGCTTGGCAATGTAATGAAGGAATCGGCTCATGCTGCACTAAGTTATTTAAGATCATCCGCAAAAAATTTCGGATTAAACAATGATTTTTTTAAAGGTAAGGAGATACATATTCATGTTCCTGAGGGTGCTATTCCAAAGGACGGGCCATCAGCCGGAATAACGATGGCGATGGCAATGCTTTCGGCTGTCAGTAAAAAAGCCGCCTCAAATAATGTTGCGATGACAGGTGAGATTACTTTAACCGGTTCTATACTTGCTATTGGCGGTTTAAATGAAAAACTATTAGCGGCTAAAAGAAATGATATTAAAACTGTTTTGATTCCGAAAGACAATGAAATTGATTTGAAAGAAATATCAGAAAAGGTTAAAAGCGGAATTAAAATTATTCCAATAGAAAAACTGGAAGATGCATTACCATATGTTTTCCATTCAGCACCAAAAAGAAAATCATCTCTTAAAAGGAAGAAGAAAATTAATAAATCACATTAAATTTGGAAGAATTAGTAATCTCTGAAAATATTCAATCGGAAAAAGAAAAATATAAACTTTTGATCAAACAGTTATCAGGACTCTTAAATAGTGAGGACCCATTAATATCAAACTTATCAAATTTAACAGCAGCATTAAAGCAGACTTTCGATAAAATAAGTTGGGTGGGTTTTTATATATTTGAAGATAGAAAACTTTATCTTGGACCGTTCCAGGGAAAGGTTGCCTGTACATCTATTGAACCGGGTAAAGGAATTTGCGGAACAGCAGCAGCAAATAAAGAATCTATCATTGTTGCCGATGTTAATAAATTTCCGGGGCATATTGTTTGTGATACTGATTCAAAATCTGAAATTGTTGTTCCAATCATCAATAAAGATGGATCACTATACGGAGTGCTTGATTTGGATAGTACTGAATACAGCGCCTTTGACTAAATTGATAAACAATACTTGGAAGAGATAAGTGTTTTCCTAACAGATAATATTATTATTACCAATTAAATAGTTAAAATTATATTGGCATATGGGTTATCAGGTAACAGCGAGAAAATGGAGACCACAAACTTTTAGCACTGTGGTTGGGCAGGAACATATAACCGAGACACTAAAAAATGCGATACTAAATAATCGGGTTGCGCATGCATATTTGTTTACAGGACCGCGGGGTGTTGGCAAAACAACCACTGCACGTATTTTTGCTAAAGCACTTAATTGTAAAAATCCTTCAAATGCTGAACCATGCAACAAATGTGAAATGTGCATGGAAATTCAAAATGCACAATCAATGGATTTTATTGAGATTGATGGTGCCTCTAACCGGGGAATAGATGAGGTTAGAAAATTAAGAGAATCAGTAAAATATGCGCCGGCAAAAAGTAAATATAAGATCTATATTATTGATGAAGTGCACATGTTAACAAGGGAATCCTTCAATGCGTTCCTTAAAACTTTAGAAGAACCACCCGAACACATAATTTTTATTTTTGCCACTACAGATGCACATAAAGTTCCATTAACGATAATATCACGTTGCCAGAGATTCGACTTCAGAAGAATTCAGTTGAACACAATAAAGGAGACACTTGCATTTATAGCAAAGGCAGAAGAAATTAATATAGATGATAAAACTTTAACAATAATTGCAAAAAAAGCCGATGGTGCTTTGAGGGATGCCGAAAGTTACTTCGATCAGGTAGTATCTTATTGTGGAAATAAAATTGATTCCGATACAGTTGCCAAAATGTTAAACTTAATTGATGATGAAGTTTATTTTGATATTTCGAATGCAATACTGAATAAAGAATTTATTACAGTGTTTAATGTAACAAATAAAATTTATGAAAACGGCTGGGATTTTATTGACTTTGTCGATGGATTGATTGAGCACTTTAGAAATATTATGACCGTAATACTTACAGAAAGAACTTCCCTTGCCGAAACAGCCGATGTTTACCGTGAACGCTATATGAATTATCTGAATCAATTCTCCAAAGGAGATTTGCTGAGAATACTTAATTATTTATCTACTATACAACAGGAACTCAGATTTTCCGATAATCAAAAACTTAAATTAGAGATTTCTTTAAGTCATCTGGTAGGGCTTGAAAAGACCTCAACAATAAGCGAACTACTTTCTGAAATAAATTCAACGTCAACCAACGAAAAAAAAAATGAAATAAATAAATCTATAAAACTGCAATATACTCCAGCTCAGCAAACATCTACCATCAGTTTAGAAAGTATGGAAAAAAAATCATCTTCAGTGGTTCAAAAGTCATCCGAATTGCCTAAGGATAAAAATGTATTAAATGGTACATCGAGAAAAGCCGAAAGTGAAGAGTTCAATTTCGAATTCGTAAGTAATAAATGGCAGTTTTTTATCGATGAAATATCAAATGAGCGAGGTCTTACCTTAGGCCCTGCAGTTAACTCTCTGGAATTACAATCGCTCTCAGGTAATCAACTAAATGTTTCATCTAACTTTTCAGAAATTAGAAGAACAATTGAAATAAATAAAAAATACCTGGAAAAGAAATCTGAAAATATTTTTGGAAAACCTCTGCGAATAACTATCTCTACTAATCCGGCACAAACGATCAAGTATGAGAAAAAATTAACTAAAATGAATGATGACAATTCTGTCACAAAAACAGCTTCCATAGATCCCTACGAAGATGTGATTATTAATGAATTGGGTGGAATAAAAGTAAATTAAGTCTCCTCTTGGATCTTCGGATAATTCCTGCCAGGAACACCTTAATGATTTGATTAATATTAAATTATATCTATTTTTGCAGTTTATGTCAAAAAATCTTATCATCGCAATCGATGGTCCTGCTGGTTCCGGTAAAAGTACCTCTGCTAAATTAGTGGCTCAAAAATTAGGATTTCTTTATATAGATACCGGAGCAATGTACAGGGCAATAACATATTTGGCAATCAGGAGCAATTATTTGGGTGACGAGGATAAAATTATAGAACTCACCAAAAATAGCGATATAAAACTTGATTTTATTAACGGGTTGACATATGTAAAAGTTAATGATGAAGATTTAACTGATAAGATCCGAACACCGGAAGTAAATAAGAATGTTAGCAACATTAGTAGAATTGAAGGTGTTAGAAAAATATTAGTGAAAATACAACGGCAATTGGGAAAGACGGAAAAAGGAATTGTTATGGAAGGAAGAGATATTGCAACTGTTGTTTTCACAAATGCTGATGTAAAAATATTTTTAACTGCATTTATTGATAAAAGAGCTATAAGAAGAGCAAAAGAATACGCTGAAAATGGAAAACCAATACCTGTAAGTGAAGTGAAAACGAGTTTACAAAAAAGAGATATTATAGATTCGAACAGAAAGGTTAGCCCATTAAAGCAAGCAGAAGATGCAATTGTTGTTGATACAAGCCATGTAAAAATTGAAGATCAGGTTAATATGATTCTTGAAGAAGTTAAAAAAGCCGCTTCAAAACGAAATATTGAAATAGTGATAAACTAAGATTTTTAAAAGCCAAAACAATTAATATTGTTTAACTAAATTATTTGTGCTGTTGTATTTTATTGGCTTTAGCAATAACACAGGAACAAATCTTTTTAGGAGGATGAATGTCCGAAGAGACTAAAGAAAAGAAAAAAGTAGTTGTAACTGCTAAAGACTACGAAAGATCGAAAACTAAATTTCAGCGTGAAGAATATTCAGAAGATGAGTTTCTTTCATTGGCACAACTATATGCCGATTCATTTACCAATGTAAGAGAAGGTGAACTTATAAAAGGTACTATTGTTAGTGTACAAAATGATCACGTAATTGTTGATGTTGGATTTAAATCTGAAGGTTCTATTCCCATTTTTGAATTCGGTGAGGATCCTGAATTAATAATTGGCAGTGAAATAGAAGTTGTATTGGAAAATGTTGAAGATCAGTATGGGAATCTGATTTTAAGTAAAGAAAGAGCCGATTTCTTAAAGATCTGGGATAGAGTAATGAATGCTTACGAAACTGGTGAAATTCTCGAAGGAAAAATTATTAAAAGAATTAAAGGCGGTATGATTGTAGATCTTTTTGGTATGGAAGCATTTCTTCCGGGTTCACAAATTGACATCAGACCCATCAGAGATTTCGATGTTTTTGTTGGTCAAACTATGGATTTTAAAGTTGTCAAGGTGAATGAACCAACAGAAAATGTTGTTGTTTCGCACAAAGTTTTAGTTGAAGAAGAAGTTGCAGATCAGAGAAATTCAATACTTGAAGGTTTGGAGGTCGGTCAAATTCTTGAAGGAACAGTAAAAGCTATAACTGATTTTGGTGTGTTTGTTGATCTTGGCGGTGTTGATGGATTAATTCACATAACCGATTTAAGCTGGGGAAGAATAAATCATCCCAGCGAAATAGTAAAGCTTGATGAAACGATTAAAATTCTCGTTACAGATTTTGATGAAGAGAAAAAGAGAATATCCCTTAGTTTGAAAAAACTTACACCTAATCCGTGGAGCGACATTACCGACAAACATAATATTGGAGATACAGTTTCTGGTCGGGTGGTTTCCCTAACCGATTACGGCGCTTTCATCGAAATAGAAAAAGGGATAGAAGGACTTATTCATAATTCTGAGATGAGCTGGACACAACATATCAAACATCCCTCTCAGGTAGTTGCAATGGGCCAGATAATAGATGCCGTAATATTAAGCCTCGATAAAGATGAAAAAAAGATATCTCTGGGCATTAAGCAACTCGAACCGGATCCCTGGGAATCCTTAATGCAGAAATATCCGGATGGTTCACACCACAGTGGAGTTGCAAGAAACTTAACTAACTTTGGTGTTTTTGTTGAACTTGAACCTGGAGTCGATGGGCTTGTTCATATATCAGATCTATCCTGGACAAAGAAAATTCGTCATCCTGGTGAAGTAGTTAAGAAAGGCGAACCGATTGAAGTTGTTGTCCTTAGTGTTGATGTGGAACAAAGAAAAATTTCTCTTGGTCATAAGCAATTGATTGATAATCCCTGGGACACTTTCGAAAAGAAATATGCCCTGGGAACAGTTACTGATGGTACCGTTGTAAGAATAATTGAAAAAGGATTGATTGCCGAACTGCCGGATCATGTTGATGGGTTTGTTCCTGCAACGCATTTATCTACATCAAGGTTAAAAAACATTGCTAATCATTTCCCCGTTGATAATGTAATTTCTCTTACGGTGATTGAGTTCGACAAAGAGAATAAAAAAATAGTTTTAAGTGCAATCAGTACATTAAAAAACAAAACTGAAGAAGAAGTCCAGAAATACTTAAATGATCATAAACTTGACAGAGTTTCAGTTCAGAGCATTAAAAACTCCGAGACCGGAACAATAGATTCATCTGAATTTCCAATATTTGAGGTTCCGGAAAACCAACAGCACCAAAAGCCTCAGCCTATAGAGCAAAATCGGGAACAACCTGCAAAGCAAAAACCGGAAGAAGAGACTGAAGAAAAATAATGTTATTAAATAATAACTAATTTTAGAGCGGGATATTTTACCGCTCTTTTTTTATTACAAATTATTAAATGAAGGGCAAAGTAGCATTACATACATTAGGTTGCAAATTAAACTTTTCCGAATCATCAACAATCGGCAAACAATTTATTGATGAGGGCTTTGAGATTGTTGATTTCAAACAAAGAGCAGACATTTATGTGTTTAATACTTGCGCAGTTACCGGGAATGCCGAACGAGAGTGCAGACAGCTGGTTCGCAGGGTCTTAAGAGACAACCCAAAAGCATATATAATAATTACCGGCTGCTACGCACAATTACGTCCTAATGAGATTAGTGAGATTAAAGGAGTTGATGTTGTTCTGGGGAACAGCGAGAAGTTAAATTTATTTTCTTATCTAGATAGTTTTGATAAATCTGAGTTTGCCTGCATCAAGGTTGGTTCTTTAGAAGATATTAATGAATTTGGTGAGGCTCGTTCAACTGATGCGGACAGCCGGACCAGAGCATATTTTAAGATACAGGATGGATGTGATTATAAATGTACGTTCTGTACAATTCCACTTGCCAGAGGCAGAAGCAGAAGTATGCACCCGCAAAGTGCCCTGGCAGATTTCAGGAAGTTGATTGATGATGGTTACAAAGAAATTATTTTAACAGGCGTAAACGTTGGTGATTATGGTAAAGCGTTTGGGATTGGGCTTTACGATCTCTTATTGGATTTCGTAAAGATCGATGGCGATTTTAGAATTAGAATAAGCTCCATCGAACCAAATTTATTAACAGATGAAATAATAAATCTAATAGCTGAGGAAAAAAAGATCTGCAACCATCTTCATATTCCACTGCAAAGCGGTTCTCCCAATATTCTTAAAGCAATGCAAAGAAGATATACCGTTAAGGAATATGAAAACAGAATTACAAAAGCTGTTGAGAATATAGAGGATCTTGGTGTCGGTGTTGATGTAATAGTTGGATTCCCGGGTGAAACTGAAGAACAGTTTATTGAAACTCATAACTTTTTACAAGATTTGCCAATATCATATCTGCACGTTTTTACTTACTCTGAGAGACCGGATACAAAAGCAATAAAATTATCAAATACAGTTGAGATTGTTGAAAGGAAAAGACGTAACAAAGTTTTAAGAATCTTGAGCAATAAAAAAAAGAACCATTTTTATAATCGTATGCTGGGTAGAAAGTTAGAAGTTTTGTTTGAAGATGAAAACGCTGCAGGCAGCATGCAGGGATATACTTCAAATTATATTAGAGTTGTACATGATTTTGATAAATCTTCAGTTAATAAAATTCAAAATTTTGAAATTACCGGAATAACGGATGATGGATTATGCAGTGGAATATTTAAAGTCACTAATAAATCAATTGAATTTATATCATCTATAAGTTAATATTAATTCAAAAACATGAAACTTATTGCATTTCTGATTCTCTTCTCATCAACAATAATTTTTCCACAACAGAATAATTTCAAATCTATATTACAATTAGAGGAAACAATTAAAAATTCTAAAACCATTGATTCTAATGATGATAATATAAACTTTAACAGTATTGATCTGTCCAGAAAAAAAAGCACTGGATTGGCAATTGTTTATTCTCTTTTATTACCCGGTATGGGTGAACTTTATGCAGACAAATATAGCAGTGGTAAATACTTTACAATTGCAGAAGGTGCTTTATGGGGAACTTATATTGGGATGAGTATTTATGCTAACAACCAGGAAGATAATTACAAAACTTTTGCAACTGTTAACGCCCTCGTAAATACTGAGGGCAAGGATAACGATTACTTTGCAACAATAAGTGAATTCGAAGACATCGAATCATACAACGATGAAAAAGCATTAGAAAGAAATTTCAACGAGATGTTTGATCCGAAAACTTCTTTCTGGAAATGGAATAGTACTGAAGATAGAAAAACGTATCGCAGTATGTGGCTATCCAGTGAACAGACTTTTAATGATTTAAGATTTGTTGTAGGCGCTATGATTTTAAATAGAGTTATAAGTGCAATAAATGCTGCTCGATTAGTTTCTTCATATAATAATCGGGTTGAGGACGAGCTTAGCTGGAATATCTCGTTAGGAATGAAAAGTAATATAAATCTACCAACAAGTTTAAATTTAAATTTTCAAACTTCGTTTTAACCTTATCAACTTATAAACTTCCCGAAACTTAACCACATATAGTATATGTAAATATATTTCATTCGTTAAATTAATTTCATTCAGTTCATTTTATAACCTCTCCAAAGTGCTTAATTCTGGATATATTTATTTTCTCTGGAATTGTTTAAGTAAAATCATTTGGGTCAATCAATTTCAGTAAAAAATATTGTTAAATTTTATTGCAATCCATCCAAAATATTATCATATTAAAGGACACAATCTTAAGGAGGATGTTATGAAATTCAATATCAAAGCATTCAGTCTAACCTGCGGAATAATCTGGGGACTATCAGTTTTACTCTCAACTTTTTGGATTCTTATAATTGGTGCATCAGGAAAAACTTTGGGAAAGCTGTCAAAATTTTATATAGGTTACTCAGTTAGCTGGGGTGGCGCCTTTGTTGGTCTGATTTGGGGTTTTGTTGATGGACTTATAATTGGTGCAATATTTGCCTTGCTGTACAATAAATTATCTGTTGGTAAAGAATAACTTTGTATTTATTTTCAATCGTGAATAAGATGGTTACATCGATTATTTTCATAAAATAATTGGGCAAACTTTGAGCGATTGCTATTATTTGTTTATCCTGTTATAATTCTTTTATCAAATATATTTCTTGCAAAGAATAAAGATTTTGGTTTGAATTATCCCTGAGGGAGCCAGAGGTATCAATGCTGAAGGCTGGACCGGTATAGTACGGCATTTAATGCAACAGTTGTATAGTCATGTATTGATTGTATTAGGTGTAGGATATTTTTCTAATTTAAAGCAGGGCTATCCAAAACTGGTCGAATTAAGCCGACTAATTTTTTTGGTCCTTGTCATTCTTAATCATCATCCACGCCAAATATTTTTTTAAACTCTTCTATGCTATTTTTCATCTGGATGATTCTATCTTCCTCATCATCTATAATCTTATGAGACAAAATTTTTGCAAACTCTTCACTTTTAAGCAGCGAAGTAGAACACACTCGTGCATACTCACGCAGATTATTATCGGATGTGATCACAGTTATTATTCTTCTATTGTTACTCATTTCTATTTGATTTTTTATTTTACTATCTGCACTATGGTTTTCTGAGTAAATAATATTAGCGTAAGTGAGTTTAATAGGTAGTTTGGCAAATCCATCGAAATGGATTGTTACCTTTGCTTTTTTATCGTGGAAATAATTATCGATCATGAATGACAGTTTCTCCCTGCTTCCTTGCTTATTTGATTGCTGCATTTTATGCAGGGATTTTATTTTCCCAATCAAATTATTTCCGTCAATAATATAATGTTTCATTAAAGTATGGTGAACCCTTTCTAATAAACTATCTGTTTGTGGTGTAGAACCGGTCTTGCTTGGTAAGCTTTAAATCCTGAAGTTGGGGTGCTTTAACTCTTATTTCAAATCTGAAACCTTGATAAGTGCCTATAGGATTCCAGGTAAAGTTCATAAACCAGGCATGCAAATCTCTTGATATTTTTATTTGAGGTGCAACAAATTCTTTTCTTTCTATATCATAACTTCCTGTAATTGAAAATTTCCAGTTTGGAGTTAAGTTAAAATTTAAGCTGCCATTAATACTTGAAAATTTTGTCTCTGTTTCAGGAGTTTGACGGTTTAAATTGAAAGTATAGGTTAATGCAATATCCCATGGAATTGCAAAATCCGGGTCTCTGTCTGTATAAATTCCCTGATAAACATTTCTTTGCTCAGCAGCCCCTAAACCAAATTCATCATTCTGATTAGTTGAAGGAAGCGGTTTCCCTGTATCTTTTGATTTTAATCTTTCACCGGATAACCTCGTTGTTACGGTAAAATTAAAACTTGTCATTCTAAGCAGCCCTTTGCCCTGATCAATTAAGAACTTATTTATTCTTGAAGTTGTGCTCGAATAATCGTATAGAGTAAAAGTGTTTGAACCTGCGAAATCAAAAAAATCACTTACCCGGGTTCTATATGATAATCTTATATCGGAAAATTTTAACGTGTCGGCGGCAAAGTTGTAACCCGATCCAATATTCAGATTCAAGAGTTGATATTTTTCTTCCTTATCCGTTGTGTCTGTCGGATCGACTTCAGATTTCATTTCAAAAATATTACCGATATTAAATGAAAGACTCGATTGTTGTTGCGACGAGGGACCTCCAAATATTTCTCTTTCAAACTTATTATACCTCACCTCTGTTCCATCTGATTTAGAGTAGCTATCATAATATCCCCAACCCGGTTCTGAAAAATCCGGACGGAAAGAATAAGTTATACTTGGAGTGACTGTATGCCTGATTGAAGAAATTCCTGGGATAGGTGATCCAAAAATGCCAAAAAACTTTGTTGATGCACTTATTCCGGTGTTAAATGTTCTCACGAAATTTATTTCATTAACATCGTTTGTAACAATCGAATCTTCACCCGTTGAACTTTGTACCACGAATTTTTCTACTTTTTTATTATACCATCTTTCCTCATATCTAAATTTAGGAGTAATACTAAAGAATCCGATTTTGGGTGAAAAATCCATATTGACATTATGCCTAAAACCGCCCCGGATATTCAATTGCCCGTCAACTTTGTTCCTGTTATTCTTAAAGAATCCATTATAAGTATAACCGAAAAATTCATACCACGCACGATCACTCGTATTAAACTCATCTCTGAATGGATAACTCTGAGCTTTGCTGAATGTTATGTTAGGAAGTATCTCATAAACATCATTCGTTTCGATTACCTGCCTCCTGTTGTAGTTAATGTTCATACTGTTTCCCGATTCTTCCCAGGTTTTTGAAAAAGTGGCATTCGAAACTATTTCATTCCTCAACAAATCATTTAAGTTGGACACATTTCTGGATAAAAAATTTGTAGATATGAATTCAAGATTTACATCTAATCGAAGTGTGGGCGTGATTGATTGATTGTGATACCATTTTAATCTCCAGTCTATTTGCTCACTAAAATCCGGATCGGTTTTTTCGCCCTGGCTAAAATCAGAATATGATCCCTGAATGCTGCCGGTGTATGAATATCGTTTTGCATATCTGAACCTGCTATTTAAATTGATACTTCCGCGTGTATAATAATCCGCGGTTATATTCCAATCCATATAATCATTTATTGCCCAAAAGTAACCGAACCTGCCAATGTAAGATCCGAATGTGGCATCTGTTCCAAATACAGGTGCGATCATTCCGGAGCGTCTTCCGGACTGCACTGGGATGACACCGAAAGGGAGAGGGATTGGAAAAGGCACACCGCCAAAGTTCAACCATATCCATTCTGCAACCAACTCCTCATCCTGCACCATTTTCATTTTAGATGAAGAAATATAGTAGTGGGGTGTATCTGCATCACACGTTGTATATTTTCCGTCCTTAATAAAAAAAGTTATCTTATCAACTTTTTTAATTTTAACTCCGGTAAAAAAGGCTTCATCCATCTCGGTATTTGCTGCAGTCATTATACCTCTACCGGTTTTAAAATTATAGCTCATAGTGTAGCTGTCAAAACTTTCGCCGGCTTCTGTTAATATGGGTGTATTGATCATTTTTTTTCCTGTTGAATCAGATTGTTCACCAATGGCTTTCAAATTGTTTTTTTCAAAATCAACAAAAATATTCGCGCTTACAATTTGCATTTGTTTGTATTGAATTTTTCCATTGCCGTAAATGCTCATTTTTTTATCTTTTACAAAAAAGATCAATGAATCGGAGGCAGATGAGTAAATTACAGTATCTATGTCCGAACCGGATGTTTTACTTATCAATGTATCTACGTGAGATGTTAACACTGAATCGATTGTACTAATATTGAGGGTATCTTTTTCTTGCGCAAAGACAGGTGCAAACACTAAAGAAAATAGTATAACCGAGTAATAAAATTTCATAATTTAAAGATAATAATATAGCTGCATTATGTGTAATGCATTATTTGAAGACGATTAGTAAAATGTAATTGTTACAGAGTAAAGGAAGTGCTACAAAAAAAGGCGGTCTGAATTATACTCTAACTTAATAACCATGAAAAACAAGTGCAGAGGCGCCTTTAATGCCGGCATCATTTTTCAATTTTGCCGGCAGGATTTTCACTCTCGGTTTGATGGGTTTTAATACCCTTGAAGTAAGAGAATTTTTTATCGAATCCAACAAAGGTTTTCCAAAGCCGGCTACTCCCCCACCGATTATATAAGTGCTGATATCGAGTATATTGCTTACAGTTGCAAAAGCGGCTCCCAGTTTTGTACCCAAATCAATAATAACCGAATGAGCATATTTATCACCTTTATCAGCAGCTTCTTTTATCTTTCGGGGGGTGATTAAATCATGATCATTGTTGATAAGTTTTAATAAAAGAGAGTCCCGGTGCTTCTTTAATTCTTTTCGAACTCTTTCTGTTAAATATTTATTTCCTGCATACGCTTCAATACAACCGTAAGAGCCGCAATTACATTTTGGTCCATTGTAATTTATAGTTATATGACCTATTTCTCCTGCAGCACCAAAATCCCCATGATACAATTTTCTGTTAATGATTATCCCCCCACCAACCCCGGTGCCCAAGGTTACCATTATAAAAGAATTTAGCTTCATACCATTTCCAAAAATAAGTTCACCAATCGCTGCTACGTTTGCATCATTATCTAAAAACACGTCTTTTTCAAATTCCATACTAATTGCCCTGCCTAAATTTACCTTGTCCCATCCGGGAAAATTTGGTGGGTTTTCTACTGTTCCTTTTTCAGAGTTTACCGTCCCTGGAGAACCAATACCAATTCCTTCAATATGTACTTTAGATTTTGCCAGCAGTGTGTGAATACCAATTTTTATATTCTCAATAATTCTATGGGGTCCTTCATCAGCCTGAGTACTAACAGAATATTTCCTGGTGATCTTTCCTGATGGTGAAACTAATCCTATCTTTATATTAGTTCCGCCAAGATCAATACCAACAGCGTATTTATTTCTACCACTCATTTTATTATCTGCCATTTAATTACTATTGAATATGTATTTTGATAATAAATATTTTCAATTCAGATCAACCTTCGAACTTTGAATTTTATCAATAATAATTTTGGCAATCCTTAATGC
Source organism: Bacteroidota bacterium (assembly GCA_022562275.1). Lineage (GTDB taxonomy): Bacteria > Bacteroidota > Ignavibacteria > Ignavibacteriales > Ignavibacteriaceae > BMS3ABIN03. Next base: position 2,515 of record JADFPP010000003.1, on the reverse strand, counting down.
TCGTAAACCATCACTTCCTGTAATAACAGGATTTTTATTTTCCAGCACAGAATCTACAAACAATTGCAGTTCATATTTTAGAGCATTAATATGTTTATGTTCCGGCTGCTCGTACACCAGTCTTTTCTTTTTATCACCAACACCAATTTCACCAAAAGAAATTAGAGAGTGCTCTACTTCCTGATCTACAGGTAATAATCTGTACACTTCGGAAACACCGGTTACAAAATCCAGTGCAACATAACTATTGCGCTGAAAAATTCTCATCTTACGCATTTTCTTTTGAGAAATTCTGCTTGCTGTAACATTGGCTACCGAACCGTTTTCAAATTGAATACGAGCATTGGCAATATCAATATTATCGGATACAACAGCCACTCCGTTTGCTTCAATATTTTCTACTTTGCTTTTTATCAGGCTTAAAATAATATCAATATCATGTATCATCAGATCGAGCACAACTGCTACATCAGTTCCACGCGGGTTAAATTGAGCTAATCTATCCGTCTGAATAAATTTTGGATCAATAATATACTTCTCCATTGAAACAAGTGCTGGATTAAATCTTTCAATATGCCCAATCTGTAATTTAAGATTTAACGAATTTGCCAGATCAACTATTTCTTCTGCCTCTGGTATTGTAGCTGTTATAGGTTTTTCTATGAATATATGCCTGCCTGCCTGAAGACATTCTTTTGCAAGCTCATAATGTGCGCTTGTTGTAGCGGCGATCGATATTGCATTAACATTTTCCAAGAGACTTTCCAGTGAATCAAATACTTTAACGGAAAACTTATCCGAAGCTAATTTTGCTTGTTCAGTATTAGAATCGTGTACACCAACGAGATTGCAATTTTCAATATCTCTGAACATTTTTATATGAAGTTTACCAAGATGACCGGTTCCTACAACACCAACATTTAATTCATTCATCTTTCAACCCTCGGAAGTCTTGTATAACCGATAATTCTTTCATAACCCCCAAAATTTGGTTCATCATAATAAAGAAAAATATCATAAACTTTTTTATTATTCCAGGTATTACCCTCCAGTATTAACCAATCAGCATTAATAATTTCACTGTTACTCTCATCTGCAACAACATATTGATAATCATAAATTCCTCTTTTTAACGGTATTGTAATTGAAAAAATTCCGTTGTCATTATTCAATTTATATTCCGGTAGAAGCTGAAAGCTGTTAAATGCACCAACAAGAAAAATATCACTCTTAATCTCTTCAGGTGGACGAATGGAGAATGTTACATTCAGATAAGTAGCATAAGGTTCTTTGAAATCCATATAAATTTTATTTCCATTAAGATCGTTACCTGCATTTAAAAAGAACCTTGAAAATTCAAGACCGTTCCGTTGTGCCTTTACATTTTTATCTGCAAAAAAATTAAAATTCCTTATATCAACTTTTCTGTATTCTTTGCCTGCCTGTATATCTCTGGCAATGTAAGTGAATTTTCTGTCTGCATCCCACTTAAATTGTCTTACCAATGTGTTTGCATTTCGTTCTATCACAAATGGGTAATAAATATTTCTATTCTGAATTATTTCTAACCTATCAACATAAGTCGGATAAAAATCCTCCGGCAAAAGAAAATCAGTTTTAATGTTGAATACTTTAGCTAATTCAACTGGCCAAAAGGTTTTACCCTCAAGTTCATCTCTTTTTAATGCCGGATGTAAAGAGACATTATTATCCACAACAAAAAATCTGCCTTCTACATATACCAAAGATGTATCCTGTGAATCGGTAATATAAAATTTCCACTTGCCGGAAAAAGGTAATTCAATAAAACCGTCTTTATCGGGAAAACTGCCCTTAAAATGATAGTCGGCTTCTTCAACAGTTACAGGAAGTCTGTCAAAATTAAAGAGAAAGAATGAATTTCTATTTTGATTTAGAAGAAAAATATTTTGAGTAGGCGTCCAGCCCTTATCACAAAACCTGAAAACTATATTAAGAGAAGGTTCAAATTCAGATTTTACATCAAATTCTATAATTAATTTATTTTTAGGTGTAATAACAGGAAGCGCTAAACGATCATCGGATGAGTAGACCTCTAAACTTTTTATTTGGATTTGCTGCGCGTTAACAAAAGAAATGTTTACAAAAATAATTACCCACAAAAAAGAATATTTAAACAAGTAGCCCCCTGCTCAATAATTGGATTAGATATTCTGTCTGGGAAACCTGCATAATTTTGAAACTTCTGTTGTGATGAATAAACTGTTTGCAATATAAAAGATTCGTTAGAATTATACATCATACAAAGTGATTCACTTCCGTAAAAAAAACTCTCACTCAATACTGAATGAGGGCTATTTTATATTGATTAAATGACTAATTAACTCACCTTATGCAATATAATATTTGAATTGCCATAACTTTTTCCGAAGGAATCACTTTGTGATAAGTCGTGGCAGGAAGAGATTACGAAAACCGGGCTTTAGCGCATATTGTTTTGTTTTTTTGGACTAAAGTCCAGAACCCACATAACATT
>JADFPP010000112.1 GCA_022562275.1 Bacteroidota bacterium | reverse complement strand
TAATCCACTGAAAATTAATTTTATAAAATTAAAACGTATAAATATTTAGTTAAATCTAAAATGAGAAATAACCTTGCTCAAATGTTTGTTAAAAATCATTAATTTTGTTCCTATATCGGATTTGAGAAGAATTAACCATGTGTACTTTTTACATCGTTAACAATGCAATTGTTTACTTTTTAACTTTTATATTTTAGATTTGAAATAAACCTATTTAAGTAATGCACGCTTTAGAGATTGTTAGAAATATTAACCACAACCATTAATTCCACTATGTTTGAATTGACCACACCTGTCGCCCTCATAATTTTTAACCGACCTGATAAAACTAAAAAAGTTTTTGAACAGATAAGAAATGCTAAACCTTCAAAGTTACTTATTATTGCTGATGGCGCCAGAAGTAATGTTGCAGGTGAGGATAAATTATGCAAAGAGGTAAAAAGCATAGTCGAGAATGTTGATTGGGACTGCACCGTTTAGAAGGATTATGCAACTGAAAATCTTGGATGTAAAGACAGACCCACAACCGGGTTAAAATTGGTGTTTGAACATACGGACAAAGCTATTATTCTCGAAGATGATTGTCTTCCTCACCCTTCATTCTTTCAGTACTGCCAGAAATTATTAGAGCATTATAAAGATGATGAAAGAGTTAATATTATTTCTGGAAGTAATTTCTTTTCAGAATTAAGTGATAAAAAAGAAAGTTATTACTTTTCAATATTTCATCACTTTTGGGGATGGGCAACATGGAAAAGGTCCTGGGAAAACTATGATATTGAAATGATCAACTGGCCTAAACTTAAAGCAAAACATTATATTGAGGGAATAGTTAAACATAAACAATCGGCTAAATACTGGGAAACACTTTTCGATGAAGTATATACAAACAAACTAAGTAATGCGTGGGATTACCAGTGGATTTATTCTTCGTGGATAAATTACGGTGTGGCAATTATTCCCTCAAATAACCTTATATCCAATATCGGTTTTGGTGAAGATGCTACTCATACAAAAGACCCGGGAAATATACGCTCAAATGTTCGTGCAGAGGGAATTGAGTTCCCTTTAATTCATCCTGCTAAAGTTGAACGGAACGTGGGTGCCGATATGCATGAAGCTGAAACATTATTCAGGTTTAAAGGAAGAGAAAGGATTATTAGGTTTATAAAAAAGATATTAGGAATATAGAATAGTAGTTTGTTAGAAGAGGATTTTACAATGCTAACGGATTTTCTTCCCTCCGTATCAGCAGTAAATTAATTTATTTACTTCCTGCATCTCAATATTATCCGCTCTCTTTCGCTGTAACCAATTTCATCAATTGTATTAAAACCAATTTGCTCAAAACGTTTTCTTTCAACTTCTGTGGTATCATGTCCTTCAAATATTATTTCCGGAAAGTTAGATAAGAATCTTAAAAACCTTTCCTTATCATTTACCCAATTAAGCACGTTAAGAGCAAAAACAATATCGATTTTATAAGATGAAAGTTCACTTTCCCAATCTTTAGCAGAATTAAAATTTATTTGCCTGAACACCGGGTTCACTTCAAATACTTCACTAATTAATTTAGCCGATTCTAATATTTTTTTATCATGATCAACTCCAATACTATTTGCTGCACCGGCTTCTTTTAATAAATAAATTGAAAGCAAGCCCATGTTACATCCAAGCTCTAAAATAGTTTTTCCTTCATAATCAGTCACATTACTAAATCTGTTCCATCTTTCATTCCATGGTCTTTCTCCCGGGAAATGATATCCTTCGAAATCAATTGCATAATATGCTAATGGTAATGCAGGTGCGCTTGCATTCGATTTTTGTGCAAGCCTCCAGGCGTCAAGTAATTTTTTTAGCTTTGGATCCGCGTCATCTTTGATTTCCGGAAGTTCATGTTTTTCAAATTCAGGTTTTCTTCCTATCAATCTTTTTAAAGAATAAAGGAAATTGGGGAAATGTTTCCTTAAATAATCTTTAAATATTGTGTTAAGTCCATAACTCACTTTCGATTCTCCGCTTCTAATTCCTAAAATGTTTCCGGCAAATGCCTTAACAATTGTTGTTCTTACAGCCTGATCAAAATCAACTAATGAGGCGTTGTTTTTACCTGTAAGAAGAACGTTCTGGGGTGTGACATCATTATGACAAATTCCTTTACCAGATAATCTAACTAAAATTTTTAACACCTGAAGCGTAACCTTAACAGTCTGAATAAAAGAAAGCTGCAGGTTACGAAGCTGTGCCCCTGGCAAATAGCTTAAAAAGAGCAGTTCGTATAATTCATTTTTATTATAGTGAAACGTTTTTGGAATGCCTTTTACTGCACTACTAAATTTAAGTATTTCGTATTCATCTTTAAGATCATTATGACGTAAATGTGCACTTCTGTCATCCTCGAGTTTCCGTGATTTAATTATAATATCATTAAGGAGAAATGTTTTCCTGGAAGGATCCTCATCACTTTCAGAAATAAATTTGATGTTCTCAACATTAGGGAATTCCTCACATATTTGGTTAAAAGATATCATCTTTTATTTAGTTATTAATTTCCCCACTTTCTATTACGCCACCAGGTAACCACATTTTCCATTTTTATTGCTGATAGCCAGGATTTTATTCTTGTACGCAGTTTCCTTAAAGAGTAATTTTTCCTTGCATCAAAATTCCAAAATCCGTATTTCTTTAATGCTTTTCTTGTTTCTTCAATGGAATCTAACTCATTTTTCCAGGAAGCCCCGCCTGCAGCCATAGTTACCAGCGGTGTACCCTTTAAGTATATTCCTTTGCTGTAGAAATCATCAATCTGTTTTATTAAACGGCAAATGAATTCAAAATCCATCGCAAATTTATAATCCGTTCCAAACACACCGAATTCCTGATAAACTTCCTTTCGGAAAAACATAGTTGGATGATTAAAAGGTAAAGCTTGAGTGATTGGACACATAAGAGGCTTTCTTATATTTGAGCCATAAATAGGATCGTAAAAGTATATGTTTCCGTGTAAATACAAAACATTTTTTTCTCTAAAGACATCTGTAATTTTTTCTAAAACAGTATTATCATAATAGTAATCATCGCTGTTAAGAATTCCTATAATTTCACCGCTTGATGCTTCAATACCTTTATTAAATGCTTCGGCTATTCCCTTATCTTTCTCACGTATTATTCGTAATTTTTCTTTTAAATTTCTGTTATTGTATGCTTCATTGATCAATTTTAGCGTGTCATCGCTGCTTTCGTTATCAATAATAATATGCTCAAATTCCAGATGGGTTTGATTCAATATTGAATTAACATTATTTAATATAGTAGCTGCAGAATTAAATGTTGCCGTTACAATTGAGATTATCATTGAACAAAATTAAAAGTATATATAACCAATCTTTGTTTTATCATATAAATAAATGATTATTGGATTATAATATAAAGATTTTAATTCCACGAAGTTAGTTAGCAAAAAGTGTCTGAAAAGAAGAAAATATTGTACGTATCATTAAGATCGGATTTTGGTGGAGCGACAATGCATATCGATCAACTTGTTCAGAGTTTCAACAACAACTATGAAATTTATTTTGCTGCACCCGTTGAAAAACCCTATGGTGTAAAATGGCTTGAAAAATTTGGTAATGAAAAATTGCTGGAATTACCACATCGTTCATTTTCAGTAAAACATTTCATTCGATTGATCTTTTTCATTAAAAAAAATAAGATCGATATCATTCATGCACACGGAAAAGGTGCCGGCATTTATGCAAGATTAGCAAAGATCTTTACTCTTAGAACATATCTTGTTTATACATTACATGGACTTCATATTGCAAATTATACAAAGTCGATGAAATATATTTATATTCATCTTGAGAGAGTTCTTGGCAAATTAACTAATCTGTTTATTAACGTTTCAAATGGAGAGAAGCAGGTTTGTCTTGATAACAAATTATTCAATGCATCCAAATCGATAGTAATTTATAATGCAATAGAGCATGATGAAAATAATTATCCTGCAAAAGACGAATTGAGAAGAAAACTTAATCTTCCAATTGATAGATTTTTAATATTAGCCGTTATTCGATTCAATCCACAAAAAAATATTAGGGCAATGTTAGAAATTGCTCAAAAGTTTTCCGATGATAAAAAATTTATGTTCATAATAATAGGAGACGGCGAGGAGAAATCAGAAATAGAAAATAGAATAATTGATGAAAAAATTGATAATGTTAAACTTCCGGGTTATCAGAAGAATGTTAATGAATATTTACATGCATCAGATTTATTTCTTTCAACCTCATTGTGGGAAGGACTCCCATATTCATTAATTGAGGCTGCCTGTGCTGGGATTCCTATTGTTGCAAGTGATGTTATAGGCAACAATGAAGTGGTAATCAATAAATATAATGGTTATCTATTTTCATTAGATGAATTGAATTCAGTTAATGAAATGATTATAGAATTATATAATTCAAATGAAACTTGCGAGCTCTTTGGTAAGAATTCACAAAAGTTATTTGAAGATAGATTCGTATTAGATACAATGATCAATAAAATGAAAGATGTATATTCAGCAGCATTAAGATAGATTAGTATGCTTGGTTTTACAAAAACAGTTATAAGCTTTAAGAAAACATGTTTGAACAGAATAAGTATCACATAATTGAGTGATCTAAAAACAGCAATTGTACATGAATGGTTTGTTGGTTATGCTGGATCAGAAAGAGTTGTGGAATCATTTACAAATATATTTCCGGATGCAGATGTTTTCAGTCTTGTTGATTTTCTTAATGCCGATGAGCGGAGTATTATTTTAAATGGAAAGCAGGCACATACTTCATTTATTCAAAAACTGCCGTTTGCAAGAAAGAAACACCGTAATTACCTGCCGCTGTTTCCTAAAGCAATAGAAAAATTAGATCTTTCCGGTTATGATATTATTGTTTCAAGCTCACACGCAGTTGCAAAAGGTTTTAAGAAAAAAGATAATCAACTGCATATTACCTATTGCCACTCACCGATGCGTTACATCTGGGATCAGGCAGATCAATATTTAAGTGGTACAAAAGGGTTGATCGCAAAAATTTTTATAAAATATTTAAGAAATTGGGATTTAAGATCGGCTGGTAACGTGGATTATTTTATAGCAAATTCTAATCACATTGCCGAAAAAATCAAACGAATATATGATCGGGAATCTAAGGTTATTTATCCGCCGGTGGATGTTGATAAATTTGGAGTGAGTGAAAATAAAGAATCCTATTACTTAACAGCATCGAGGATGGTGCCTTATAAGAGAAATGATTTAATAGTTGATGTATTTAATTCGATGCCTGATAAAAAGCTTGTTGTAATTGGTAAAGGTTCCGAGCTTAAAAAGATTAAATCAATTGCAAAAGAAAACATTCAGGTTATGGGTTATCAATCCCCCGAAGTTCTTAAAGATTATATGCAAAAAGCAAAAGCATTTGTTTTTGCAGCCGAAGAAGATTTTGGGATAATTGTAGTTGAAGCTATGTCTTGTGGAACACCGGTAATTGCCTGGAATAATGGAGGAACAGCGGAAACTGTAATTGATGGGAAAACGGGGATTCTGTTTGATAAACAAACTAAGGATTCGATTATTTCGGCAGTTAAAAAGTTTGAAAATTCTGAAAATAATTTTGATGCGAATTCCATTCGTGAACATTCAAAAAAATTCAGCAGAAAGAAGTTTGAAAATAATATTAGAATTTTTGTTGATGAAAAAGTTAAATTGTTTTTCAATACATAGCGCGGCAAGTCACAAGTTTAAAAATATTAATGTCACGAATTCGCGAATTTTATACGAATAAAAAAATGAAATTCGTGCATTAGCGGCTAACTCTTTTGCAAAAAAAACAACGATTTATTTGGTAATACTATAGAACATTTAATTTTAGAAAACAAAAATGATAGTTAACAAAAGATCAATATTTCTTATAAGATTATTAAGCGACCTGCTTTTACTGAATGTTACTTTCTTAATTGCAGCGGTTCTTTCTCAATCGTGGAATACATTAATCGATCGCTACTACATGTTTTTTCTGCTTGTTGGTCTGAATATTCTCTGGATATTATTATCAAATACTTCCGGTTTTTATAGCGATTTTCATTCACGAAATTTTCCATTTCAGTTCGTTAACATTTTAAAAGAAACTGCAGCCCAGGTAATTACATCCATCCTCTTTATTTTCCTTGTAAAGGAAGATTTGTTCACAAGAAATTTCATTATCCTTTACACCATCCTGCTTATCTTTTTTATAAGTCTTCGTACTATTGTATTCCGCAAGGTGTTAAAATCTCTTAGGAGAAAGGGGAAAAACATTCGCAACTTACTCATCATAGGAACGGGAGAAGTGGCATACAATTTTAAAAGCATGATCAATTCCAATCCTGATTTCGGTTATCATTTTACAGGATTTGTTACTGAAACTGAAATCAATGATTCTGCAAATGATGTAGTTGGCAAAACAGATGAACTGGAAAAGTTAATATCCGAATTAAGTGTTGATGAAGTTGTGATAGCTGTAAAAGATAAAAGTGATGTATTTCTGGATGAGATAATTACTATTTGCAACCGCAAAGCCGTGAGGACTCATATAATTCCTGATTATTTTAAATTTATATCGAACAGATTTCAAGTAACAATGTTCGGTGATTTTCCTATAATAACTGTCCGAAAGGAGCCGCTTGAAGAAGTACATTGGAGATTTTTTAAACGAATGTTTGACATAATATTTTCTTTACTCGTAATTATTTTCATTTTTTCATGGCTTTATCCTATTATTTTCATCCTGACAAAAATATTTTCTCCGGGCCCTGTGCTTTTTATACAGGAAAGAGTAGGTATTAAGAATGAGAAATTTAATTGTTATAAATTCAGAACAATGAAAATTACCGACCCAAAAAATTCTGCAGAGTTTCAACCGGTTGTAGAAAACGATCCCCGCGTAACAAAAATCGGGGGAATATTAAGGAAATCGAATCTTGATGAATTTCCCCAATTTATTAATGTTCTTAAAGGCGATATGTCAGTTGTAGGTCCCAGACCTCATGCTGTTTTTTATGATGAAAGATACGGCAAAATAGTAGACGCAATTCGAATTCGCCATCTTGTTAAGCCGGGTATTACAGGTTGGGCACAAGTGCGCGGCTTAAGGGGCGATGTGCCTGATGAGGAAGAAAATATAAGACGGACAAAGAAAAGAATTGAATATGATGTCTGGTACATTGAAAATTGGTCTTTAACTCTTGATATCCAAATCATTCTTATTACAATCTGGCAAATGCTTAAAGGAAAAACCAAAGGAGTTTAATCTATAACTTTGATTTGAATGAAGAGAAAAACATCATACAGTAACACGCTATTCTTTACCTATAAAATTATCAAACAATTTAATATTAATGAGTCCACTCTAAAAAGGACTTATGCGTCATTCTGAATCCCGATAAGTCAGGAAAGAATCTCTAAATCAATATAAAACAAGAGATTCTTCAGTCGCTTCGCTCCTTCAGAATGACATTGATGAGCTTTTTAAAGTGGACTCATTAATTATAGATTAATTTATCTCAAACACATAAAGAGTTTCCTTGTTATCAGAAACTATGTATAATCGTTTGCCTGCTTTATCGATAGTTATACCTTCCGGTTGTACAATTGTAATGTTTATTTTTTCAATAAGATTTCCATTTAAATCCGTTTTAACAATTAATTGATTTTCGTCACTTAAAATCCAGAGTATATTATTTGCCTCGTCATAATAAATTCCGGAAACATCTTTAGAGAATTTTAATGTGTCTATATGAAGAATATTAAAATCATCGTCAAGTTCTAATAGTAAAGATGGGTTTTTTTCATTCACAATAAAAAAATGTCCGTTTTTTGGATTATACGTGATTCCTTCAATCCCGGAGTTTAATTCTCCTTCCAAATTAAGTTTTATCCTCTTTAACTCGGTCCCGGAAGTATCAAGGATTACAATTTCTCTCGTTCTTTCCAGAACAATAGCAATTGTCGTTTCATCAATTACAGTAATTCCTTCAAAATCAAACCCGTCTACTTTAATCGTATTAACGACATTTCCTTCGTTATCTAACTTGTAAATTGTACTTGTTTCGTCACTTACAGTCCAAAAACCACTTTCTTCGAATGTTAAATCCAATCCGGATGGTTCAGGTACGGAAATTGCATATGCACCAATATACGAAACAGGTTTTTCTGCCGGATGTTGATTTTCTTTGCAAAAACTTAATAAAAATATTGAAATTAGTATTATAAATAATGCGAAAAATAATTTCATTGGAGAATCCTACTTATTCGAAAAAATTTAGATTGGAATCTAACTGAATTAAAAATAAGCATAAATTATTATTTTTAGAAACTCGAAATATTTTTTCATTAAAGAAAACATGAGTACATCGATTCAAAAAAGTTATTTTGAATTTATACTGCAATTAAAATTTAATTTTGCATACAATAAACCGTTAAGAAAGACAAATAATAATACGCCAACCAAATATGATAAGGTGAGGTATTTATGATAACTACATTTTTGTTCAGGCTGTCAATTTTCTTTGGATTTATAATTGTTTTAGTAATACTAATGTTTGGATATCTCTTTTTTGAACCATTCTTAACCGAAACCGAGGTAACTATTACAGTAGTTAATACTGAAAAATGGGGCAATGAAAGAGGAAAGCATTTTATTTTTACTGAAGAAGAGGTTTTTTTAAATGCGGACGATTATTATCATAACAAAC
>JADFPP010000030.1 GCA_022562275.1 Bacteroidota bacterium | reverse complement strand
ATACAGTCATACCTTTTTTTGCTGCCAACCCACTTCGAGGGCGAACCTGTGCCTCATACCCAATAGGAAGCTCGATAAAAAGGCCTGTTTTAATTATGGCTCGTTCCAAAGGTCTTAAAGTTGTAGCGGTTTCTAATGAAGCACGTAAGTCCATTCCAGCGGAGGCTTGTGTTTCATAGTGCGGTAATGGATGACCAGATTTGTTTATAATTTTGATTGTCATTTTTTAAATATTTTTAAAATTTCCTTTTCTTTAGAAATATATAACCATAAAATAAGTACCAGTATTAATGCTGTACCTGTCAAAATATTCTCATCGAAAATATAAAATGAAAGTACCGAAAATACTACCGATAACAATAAGTAACTTATTATTTTTTTAGATTGCTTGAAAATGCATCGTGTTATCTGCCTGGAAGATAGTATCACCTTGCTCCTATATTCAGCTATGGTTGTAATAGCAAACCTCAATACAATATTATAAGGAAACAATATTGATGATAAACGTAGTTAAACCATAAATAAAAGTTAGTTAGATACGTTTTTTTTTAAAACATTCCCTATTGCGTATTAATTAAATATGATTTATTATCAATTATTTATCCTCTATCTTACCTAAATAAATATTTTTTTTGATGTGATCTGTCATTCAGAAATAATCCGGTTATATAATTAGTAGTACGTATCTAAAATGTTATATCATTATTTTTGTATCGAAATAAAATTATAATTTAGTTCTATAAAGAACACATTATGAGAGAAGACTTATCTCCAAATTAAATTAATATTAAAGGATTTCTTCGGATTGAAAGATGTGTGACTCATGTCATTTTTTAATATTTCACTAAACATTTTATGTCAGGATCAAAATTAAACATTGCCGTTTTTGTCGGTGGAACTTCACCGGAAAGGGAAGTATCCAAATCATCGGGAAAGGCAATTTATCGGGCAATAAATTCTCTTGGATATAAATGTGTTTTAATTGATCCTGCTTACGGAACTTTTCAGCCTGAAACTGATGAAGAGTTTTTTTCTTCAAAAGATTTTGGTGAAATTACAAATGAAAATCTTATCAAGACAGTTAAATCCGAATTATTGGATAATATTGATTTGGTCTTTCTTGCATTGCATGGTAAATGTGGAGAAGACGGAATCATTCAATCGCTGCTTGAGTTAAAAGGAGTTAAATATACCGGCTCCGGTGTTCTTTCAAGCACAATAGCTATGGATAAAGATTTTTCAAAAATAATATTTCAGAAAAATAATGTTAACACTCCATCCTGGTTTACAATTGATAAAAAGTTTAATCGTGATGAAGTTGTCAGAATCATTAATTCAAAATTTGGTTACCCGGTAATAATTAAACCTAATGATCAGGGCTCAACCATAGGGCTTTCAATAGTAAAGAAAGATGAGGGAATTTTTAAATCAATTGAAACCGCATTTCAGTATTCTGATTTAACAATGATTGAAGAATATATTCCCGGCAGAGAGATGACCGTTGCAATACTTGAAGATAAACCGCTTCCTGTATTAGAAATAATTCCTAAAGATGGTTTCTACAATTATGAATCAAAGTACACAGAAGGGATGAGCGAATATATTGTCCCGGCAGAAATACCGAATGATGTTTTCAAGAATTTACAGGAACAAGCGGTAAAAGCCTTTCGCTCTTTGCGGTGTAAAATTTATGGCAGAGTAGATTTTAGATTAAATGAAGATAACATCCCCTATTGTCTGGAGGTTAACACCTTACCCGGAATGACTTCGACAAGTCTTGTACCTAAAATGGCAAAAATAATTGGTACCTCGTTTGAAGAATTGATAGATAAAATCATCAGGTATAGTGTAGATGGCAAAAAATAAAAAAAAAATCTTTTTATTCTTATTCCTTGCAATTTTTCTTTTCGGTGTATTTCATCTCATTTTTAATGAGAACGGCTTAATAAAGTACGTAAAACTTGAAAAAGAAATCAATTCTTTAAACGAACAATTAAAAATGCTGGAAGAAGAAAATGAAAATTTAGTGAATGAGATTGATTCACTAAAAAGAGAAGTACCTGCAAAGATTGAACAAATTGCCAGAGAAAAATATGATATGATAAAGGAAGGTGAAACGACAATAGAAGTAAATGAAGTAGACGAAGATGATAAATAATATTCCTGATATTCCTCTTGCCGAAAGAGTTAGACCGAAAAATTTAGATGAATTTTATGGTCAGGAAAAACTGGTTGGGGAGGGTAAACCAATTCGTCTGATGATTGAGAATGACGCACTATCATCATTTATTCTTTGGGGACCGCCTGGTTCCGGAAAGACTACTATCGCTAAAATAATAGCAGAAAAAACAAAAGCAGATTTTTACCAGGTTAATGCCGTGTCTTCGGGTGTAAAAGATTTAAGACGCGTTATTGAGATTGCCGAACAAAATAGGCTTATGAAAAAAAAGACAATACTTTTTATAGATGAGATACACCGGTTTAATAAAGCTCAGCAGGATGCATTACTGAGTTCAGTTGAAACTGGACTTATTTATTTAATTGGTGCTACTACCGAAAACCCATCGTTCGAAGTTATTCCTGCTTTGCGTTCGCGGGCGCGGGTTTATATTCTTGATGATCTTGGTAAAAATGATCTTCAAAAAATTTTGGATACAGCTTTACGAAATGATGTCTTTCTTTCTACTTTGAAAATTGAACATGTTGATGTTGATTACCTGCTGTATTTATCCGGCGGCGATGCCAGGACGTTGTTAAATATTTTGGAATCATCAGTTGTACAAGAGATTGAATCAGAGCCAATAAAAATCACAAAAGAAGTTCTGGAAAATGTTGTTCAAAGAAAGAATATATTTTATGATAAAGCAGGTGAAGAGCATTATAATATTATATCTGCTTTCATAAAAAGTGTTAGAGGCAGCGATCCGGATGCAGCGTTGTATTGGTTGGCACGGATGCTTGAAGGAGGGGAAGACCCGCTTTTTATTGCCCGCCGGTTAGTTATTCTTGCCTCAGAAGATATTGGGAATGCCTCACCGAATGGGTTAGTATTAGCCGCGGCAGCATTTGATGCAGTTCATAAAATTGGGATGCCGGAGGCGAGAATTATTCTTGCTCAGTGTGTTACGTATCTTGCTTCTGCCCCTAAGAGTAATGCATCATATATGGGAATAAAAAATGCTGAGCAGGAAGTTAAGAATAATGTTCTATATCCCGTCCCTTTGCATTTACGAAACGCACCGACAAAACTGATGAAAGATATTGGTTATGGTAAAACGTATAAATATGCGCACGATTTTGAAAATAATTTTGTGGCAGAGAATTATTTGCCTGAAGATTTGAAGGGAAAACAATTCTACTTTCCAACCGAAAACGGACAGGAAAAAAATATTAAAGATAGACTTAAGTTTTTCTGGAAGAACAAGAAGAAATATGGCTGAAGAAAATTCAAATCACAAATAATAATTTCCAAATAAATCACAATATTCATTTACCAAACTTTGATTATTGAATTTTTGAGATTGGAATTTATTTGAAATTTAAAATTTGAGTGATGAAGCTTAATCAGAATAAAGCAGACATCTTTCCGGGCAGTTACTTTACTATCTGTTAAATATACTTGACAAATAGTTATACTATTTGTATAATGGAGTTAACAAATAGTAATAATTATGTTCATCGAAAGAAAAATATATCCTGAACTTATTTCGCACCTTAAGAAGAAGCAAATTACGGTAATTACCGGTATGCGGCGTACAGGAAAAACTACCTTGCTGCAAAAGCTTTTGAATATCTCTCCTTTGAAAAATAAAATCTATATCGATCTTGAACGAATGGATAACAGGCAGGTTTTTAGCGAACCGAATTATGAAAATGTTATTCTTGCGCTTAATCAAAGAGGCATTGATTTTAAAGAAAAGTCATTGATTTGCATCGACGAAATTCAGTTGGTGCCGAATATTTCAAGTGTTATAAAATATCTTTATGATAATTATGATATTAAATTTATGGTTACCGGATCCAGCTCGTATTATCTTAAAGATATGTTTACCGAATCGTTATCGGGGAGGAAAAAAGTTTTTGAGCTGTATCCTTTAGACTTTGGTGAATTTCTCTTATTTAACGACATCGAATTTTCACCTTTAAAGAAATTTGAGAACAACTTTCTTTTAAGCGAATATCAGAGATTAAATTTTTTGTTTGATTCTTTTATTTCATATGGCGGTTTTCCGGAAGTTGCCTTATCTAAAAGTGTAGATGATAAAAAAGATTTACTTAAAGATATAATTGATTCTTACATTAACATTGATATCCGTACTCTTGCTGATTTCAAATATTCCAACGATCTGTTCAAATTCATCAGTTTACTATCTTCGAGAATCGGGAGCAAAATTGAATATACAAAAATTGCATCGGCGAGCGGGTTTTCAAGACACACGGTTAAAAACTATCTTGAGTTTTTTGAGAAAACTTATCTGATAACGATGCTGTCTGTGCTTACACTCAATAAAGACCGTGAAATTGTTAAAGCAAAGAAATTATATTTTAACGATAACGGAATAGCAAATCAATTAGCTGAATTAGATAGCGGAGTGCAGTTTGAAAATGCCGTATTCAATCAATTAAAACATTTCGGAGATTTACAATATTACTCTTTAAAATCAGGACGCGAAATAGATTTTATTTTGAATAAAAATTTTGCCTTCGAAGTGAAAACGACACCTTCCGAAATCGATTTTAATAAAACTAAAAGATTAACAAACAAAACTGGAATTAAAAATGTTTTCCTTATTGGCAGGAGTGCTGCCTCAAACTTTAGTAATTATATTTACGGAGGAAGTATAGTATAAATAGATCAAGTGAATTATTTGCCTGAAGAATTGAAGGGTAGACAATTCTATTTTCCTACAGAGAATGGTCAGGAAAAGAACATTAAAGAAAGATTGAAATTCTTTTGGCAGGGTATCAAAAAGTACTAATTTGTTTCTCTACCGAAACAACAGTATCAACTCGATGTTCATGAAAAATAGAACGTTTAAGTATGATTATATTTTTATCTTGACCATCCGTAGCGGGAAAAATGATTTAACATTCCTTCCTTTAATTTCAAGTAGTATCCTTCCGCCTCTTCGTAAATCACTATTTTCGTGTAGTTAACTTGTTCAATTGTTCCATCGTTATTTTGAAATATAAAATCGATCTTATCAGGATTGCTACCAAATAAATTGACACCTTGGTATATAATATCAAATTGAACAGGAATACTGAAAGCCAAATGAGGGTAAAACCATATTGTTCCAGTTTCGTTGTTTAACACCATCCAAATTCGCTCTGTACCTGAAAAAGCTCCGGGTGGGATAGTTAAAGACGCATCAATTTTTATAGAAATATTTTCATCACTATGTTCAAAATAGATTTCTAATAACCCCCCGGATGTTCCATCAATTACTTTTGACTTTTCCAATTCAGGAATTACATTACTTGGTAAACCCATTGATATAAAAATACTGTCGGCACCTGGAGGATATATCTGAGATCCTCTATCTAAAATGCTCTCAATTGAGAGATCTCCAGTATCTTCTAAACAAGAGACAAATAATATTAATAACAGCAATAAATTAATATGTTTGAAAAACTTCATAAAATTATTTCTCCACATAATGAGAATATTTTAACAAGATTTTAATTAAATACAGCAATTATGGGTCAATTGTTGTGCCATATTTAAGGATTTCAAAACAGAACGGATTTGTATGTTTAACGGCGACGAGCAAATTGATGATATAGAGAAATGATCGGAGTAATCAAATACCCTAAAGTTAGGGCAAACATTTTACCGGGTAATTGTTTTACCAATCCTTTAAACTCAAGCGATAACAAATGATCCAGGCAGTCGGATGTAGATAGATCTGTAGCTTTAGCTATATTATCGATCAGCAGGGCTGCTGAATTTAATGCGGTGTAAATTTTTTCTTCAAAAAGATTTAAAGAGTGGCTCAAGTTTTTGTGGAAGAAAATTAAAAGATACTGATTTTTAATCCTTTCGTTTTAGAGCATATAAATACTTCGTTTTTAAAAATGAGTGATATTTAAATTTTTTAATTATGGTGTAATTTTTTAGTTCACCAAATGTAATTAAGTAAGTATCATCTTTAACCCACCACCAGCTTTTGGATTTAGAAGGGATATACTTTGGTTCGTATCCGATCCATGCATTAAATTCGAAGCCTCCATCGATACTATCCGGCTGTATTTTTAGATCATCAGTTAAATATTTAATTGCTTCCCACCTACTCCTGTTCCATGAAAAATAATTTTGTGTCTCATAAACTGTAAACAAGGTTATCAGTGCTAAAATCAGATAACTAATTTTTTCTACAAAGTAGTTACGCGTAGCGATTTCTTTGTTATATGTTTTTAAAACTAAAAAGATTATCAATGGAAGTAATTGAAGCAGATATCGGTCATAAAAATTTGATAGACTTAAAATAATTAAAGTTAGGCAGACAGTAATGAAAATGAAAACAGAAGGACAATCTGAATAAATCAGTTCCTTAAATTTGTTTTCCTTAAAGTATAAAAAGATCGTGATAATTATTAGAATAGATCCTATGATCCCAATTAATGTTAGCAATATCCAAATAGCTTGCGGTATTTGATTTATATGAGGCAGCTCAAGAATATCAACATCTTTTAAAGTAGCAGGTCCAATTCCATATTTCCAGATAATATTTGGTCTTAGAGGTAATAATTTATTAAAGATTGTCATCGGGATTAGTATGATTACTGAAAATACAAAAATGGCTGAATAAAATTTGCTTTTTGTGAAGGAATATTTTTTTATCAGCATAAAGCAATGATTTATAAGAAATGGAAATAAAAATAAACCTATATATATCAAAGCAAAAAAACTATTCTTTAACAAAGGAATTAATCCAAATATATTTACAATCGAAAATGCATCTATAAGTTTGTCCATCCTGTGGTTATTAATTAACGGATTATCAACAGCACTTATTATTAAGTATTGAGAAAGAAATAGTAGTAGAATTAATACTAGAACAGACAATATTGAATATATTTTCTTTTGAAGCGGATTATTTTTGTTTAGCGAATATGTGAGTGCAAATGAAAGTAAAACCAGAATACCTATCTGTCTTATAAATGAAGCAGCAACAATAAAAAGAAAGCCAATAAGAAAATGGTATTTATTTTCCGTCTTAAAAAATTTTACAAATAAAAATGTAGATATTAAAGACAAAGTAAAAAAGGGGATGTCCGTCATAAAAGTTGAGGAAAGTAAAAAATAAATCGGATTGATTGCGATTAGAAAGGTTGCAACAAATTTAAAGTATACTCGTTTTGTAGCTTCATTGAAAATCAAATAACAAAAGATTATCCCAATAATGCTAAGAACTATAGTAGATAATCTGAGAGCTTCAAATGAAAATCCCGCGAAAGAACAGAATAAAGAACCCCAAATTATTTGAGTAATAATAGGCATACTTGCCCAGCCGGTCAGTTCAATTCTACCATCTTCAACGAAGACTTTTGTGGAATGTGCATAAGACCAATCATCATTTAAAGGAAAATTTCCACGGACATCAGATAGCAGAAGTAATGCGATCCAGCAAACTATTATTATGCTTAATGCTAATAAATCTTTTCTATGAAACGTCATCATTCTATCTCAAAAAAAACAAACTATTTAAATGATAATCTAACTCACATAAGCATAAACATTTTGCCGGGTAACTGTTTTACTAATCCTTTAAACTCAAGCGATAGCAAATGAACCAGGCAATCGGATGTAGAAAGATCTGTTGCTTTAGCTATATTATCGATCAGCAGGGCTTCGGAATTTAATGCGGTATAAATTTTTTCTTCAAAAAGATTTAACTCTTCCTGGTGTTTAGGTATGTTCTTTCCAAGAACCGGTTTCAATTTTAATTCGAGTTCAAGCAGTACATCCTCGGCAGATTTGATCAATTCTGCTTCACCTTTCTGAATAAGCCTGTTAGTGCCTTCAGATTGCTTAACACCTAGATTGCCGGGTACGGCAAAAACTTCTCTATTTTGATCGAGAGCAAATCTTGCTGTCTGCATTGCACCGCCGTCCACACGGGTTTCAATTATTATACAACCTAAACTTATTCCGGAGATAATCCTGTTCCTTTTAGGAAAGTTCATTGCATCAGGTTTGGTGCCCAATACAAACTCACTTATCACTGCTCCGTTTTCACAAATCATTTTAAATAATTTATTGTTTTCAGGCGGGTAAATTACATCCAATCCTGAGCCGATAACGGCTATCGTCCTCCCTCCTTTACTTATGGCTGCAGAATGAGAGATTGAATCGATCCCTCTTGCCATCCCGCTTACAATTGTAATATTCTGCTCTGCAAGATCACCGGAAATTCTTTCTGTCTGAACTCTGCCATAATTTGTCGGCTGTCTTGTTCCCACAATCGCAATTGAATATTCATCGAAATCTGTAAGACTGCCTATGATATAAAGCACGAGAGGCGGATCATAAATTTTTTTTAGAAGCCGGGGATAACTCTCATCCCATATTGTTATTATTTCAGCATTCAATTTTTGAAGGTCATCTAATTGTTCTTCAACCCATATTTTAATTCGCTTTCGGTTTTTGGCTGCACCTTGTATTCTGCCTGCAAGATTATAATTAATTCCTTCCGCTTCCAGTAAAGATTTATAATCTGAAGAAAGAATTTTTTCGGTCGATTTGAACTTAGCCAACAAGCTCCGAATTTTACCGGGTCCAATTCCTTCTATCGATAGAAGAGAATAAAGATTTACAAGCTGTTCTAAATTTAACTTAGACATAATTACAAAAGATGAATGTAAATTTTGTTTTTAATTTACATCTATAGAATCTACAATTGCAACTATAATGGAATGAACCGGTGCTTTCCGGTGCCCAAGAATTTGCTCCACAGCTTTACCCTCCTGTACCAATAAGACAATATCACCTATTCCTGCATCAACAAAATCAAGGGCAACAACATCTTTTTTACCTATGTATTTATTTTCTAGATCGATTGGGTGAACAATTAAAAGCTTTTGCCCTTTGAGGTTGGAATTTTTCTGAGTGGAAACAACGTTGCCTTTAACTTTTGCCAGGGTCAATATTAGTATCCTTACTATTTTCTTTTTTATTCTTCCTGCGGAAAAAAATTGATGCGGGAAATATTAATATATATCCAAGCATTAAAAATATTGGTGAGATTACTAAAGACGAAAAACTATCCCACGGATCAATTGACATAAGATAAAAACCTAAAATGATAACAGCAAAACCAAGAAAAAGTAAATAATAATTTTGTTTCGACCAATAAATACTGAAAGGTGAAACAGGTGCTGCAGTTTTTTTCGTTTTACGAAAGCTTTTCTTTGTAACTTTCTTTGCCATTACAACTCAAAGTATAATAAAAAATAAAAGCCCAGCGATTGGGGTACCACTGGGCCCGACTCTTTTGTTTCAAAGGGCAGGGGAGAACCCTTTGAAAGAGTCATGAGTAATATAATATGATATGCATTATATGTCAAGTAAAATATTATTTACTTATTTGGTAAACGATTTTTCTGATAGTATCAAACTGCAGGTAAGGATAGTCCTCCCTGATAGTATCAATCGCATCACCGGCACTAATTTTACCGGCTCTTAATTGTTTGAACTTTTTACGGATTTGATAATCCCTAACAGCTTTTTCATCAATTAATCCGTGAGTATCCAACAAATCGTAAATCTCGTCACTTATAAGATCGGAGAGGGGGTTATCGATTTTTGCTATTATCTCTTTCATTTTCCGTTTCCTTTTTTTGTTAATGGATGTCTGTTCCTGGTTATAAGTATCAAATATTACTAGTAAAATACCTCAGCGATTTTTCAAAATTATAAAAAAAATACCGACCAGAGAATAACCCTAAATCGGCGTTAATTTGCTACTCTGGTAATAAACTAATATAAATTGTATTATTACAGTAACAAATCGGCTATAAAATAATCCCTTTCTTGGTTTAATTTAATACAAAAATAAAAAAAAATGAATTAAAGTCAAATCCTTTATCCGGTTTTTTTATTTTAGATGTATAAGCTCACAAAAGGTTCCCTGATTTTTTAAGATATTTTTTAGACGCCAATTATGGTTAATGAGTTGAAATTGAGTTGCAGAGAGCAGAAATAGTTTAGTAAATTTATTTTTAAATATTTTTTTATCAAGAAATTAAATTTTATAAAGCCAAATGACAGATAGTAAAAAAGAATATACATTTCTTGGATTTCTAAAGTTAATTACCAAATGGCGCAAACTATTCTTTTCAAACATTGTAATAGCTACGGCAGCTTCGGTTATTATCAGCTTGCAAATGCCAAATTGGTATAAAGCCACTTCAATTATATTAAACTTTGAAGACCAAAATTCCGGGTCCGGATTAAGTTCTATATTGAGCTCTTTGCCAGTATCATTTTTAGGACCAGGCGGTGGTCAGAATGAATTGACTTATGTTGCTATATTCAAAAGCAGATCTATGGCGTATGATGTTATAGAAAAATATAACTTAAAAGATTTATATAAGCGTGAAACTATGTTTGAAACGCTGCGTGATTTTTATTCCGATTATGATGTACAATTGACTGAAGAAAATATGATATCAGTTTCTTATGAATATCCGGATTCGGTAAAGGTGGCTGAAATTGTTAATTACATTGTAAAACGTTTAGGTGAAATTAATACAAAATTAAAAGTACAAAGGGCAAAGGAAACTGAGCAATATATCAGGAAAAGATATTTTCAAAATTTAAGAGATATAGATAGCTTATCACGCGAAATGGAAGAGTTTCAGAAAAAATATGGGGTGATTGAATTCACAGAACAAACAAAGGCAATAATAAATGCAACGACTGAAATTGAAGCTCAAATAGTAATTAAAAAAGCAGGACTGAATGCTTTAGAATCAAAAGTAGGAAAAGATTATCCTCTATATAAAATAGTTCAAGCAGAGACAAAAAGTTTAGAAGACCAGTTAAATAAGCTGAAATTTTCGGAAGGTGAAAAATTAAAGGAGCCATTCAAAACACTATTCCTGCCATTTAATAAATTTCCTGAATTGGGACGAAAATATAAAGAGTTATTTACTAACCTGTTACTACAGGGGAAATTACAAGAGTTTTTACTACCGGAATACGAGCAAGCTAAATTACAAGTAATGAAAGATAAACCATTCCTTCAAATTATTGATCCAGCGGTTCCGCCTGATTATAAATCTAGACCTAAACGTTCCTTTATTGTTATTGGTTTTGTTGTTGTTGCTTTTGTTCTATCTTTTCTTTTAGTACTATTTATTGAACATATAAAATGGCTTAAAGAAAATGATACTGAGCAGTATAAGGCACTAATTCAAATAAAATCAAAATGGTTTAGACCATTCCGTAAATAATAAAATTAAATAATGAATTTTTCGAAGGGCTTTTCTTTAGGTTTTATTTCTACCCTGGTTATAACTATTGTAGCTTTTTTAAATAATATTATTATTACAAGACAGTTAGGACCAGAAGGCAGAGGGAAATATGCAATATTAATTACTATGGTTTTGCTATTTACTTTTTTACTTGGTGAAGGTATTAGAAAAAGTAACACTCTGTTGTCAGCAAAATCTAAGGAGAATATCAGAATTTTACTATATAAAACATCAATATACTGTTTAGGTTTATTGGTGATTTTCATTCTGCTCTATTTGTTTAGAGCTTTTTGGCAGCAGTTATTACCGAATATTACCGGATTGATGTTAATAATTACTTTTATTACTGCAATTAATATTATTTTTTGGCAGTCTATTCAAGCTGCATTCCTTGGTGTGCAAAGCATCAAAAATTTTAACAAATTACCTGTTGTTTCTGCATTGATGATCTTTTCTTGTAATGTTGCTGGAATTTATTTCTTTGATTTTAAGTTAATTGAGATTCTGATAACCCTATTAATATCCTCCTTAATTGTTTCATTGTATAGCTTGGTGTTGATTAAAAAAGAAATTGGAAATATCTTTAGTCGGGATTATAGAAAAAATGGAACTAAAGTAAGTACTACTCGGATATTTACCCGTTCAACTATTTCAGCTGCTTCATTTTTCTTAACTGTCAGAGGAGATATATTTCTGATTAATTTTTTCGCGGGATCTGCTCAAGCTGGTTTGTATAATATTGCTAGATTGTTTTTCGACATACTGCAAAAATTTCCTAATATTGCAGGTCCTTTGTTAATTTCAAAAACAGTTGTTGATGATGAAAAAGTATCACGACTCAATACAGCAAGACTTGTGAGAGTTACATTCATAATAAACATAGCAGCTGTTTTATTTTTATCAATTTTTGGATTTAATATCTTAGTTTTTCTGTTTAAAGAAGATTTTTCCGAATCTTTTAAAATATTAACTTATTTAATGCCTGCGCTTTTGTTTTTTGGACCGGGATCAATCATATATTCTTATTTTATTGGCAAAGAATATCCAAATATAGTTTTATTATTAAATTGTATAATCGGATTTTTGAATATAGGATTAAATATTTTTTTTATTCCTGAATATGGTGTTTATGCTGCTGCAACCATAAGTTCTACTACTTATTTTATCTGGACACTTGTATTATTAGTATATTTCCACAAAATAAGCGGTATTAGATATAGTGAAATAATATTCGTGAAGAGAAATGATTTTTCCTATCTGTTAACCTTATTCAGAAAAATGTTTAGAGGATAGAGAATGAATTCTGTTCGAGATTCATTTGACAATAAATGGATAGCATTTCTGGGATATTTATTATTAACTGAATCTTTTTTGTTAGCATTATTTTATACTAATCCTATATTTCTGATATTATCAATCTGTTCTATATTTCTAGTTTATTTTTTTTATAAATTTTTTATCACTTCATTATATTTATGGGTAATAATTCTAATTGCTTCCACAGCACTGGATCAATGGGGCAGAGTGATAAATGGAATAACAGTTTTTCATATAGCCTGGTTTTTATCTATTCTCTCTCTTCTTATCGCAGTTTTATATAAGCACAAGTTTACTGTAATTATTAAAACACCTATTAACAAATATGTTTTTTTCTACATTAGTTTTTCATTCTTTACTTTGATCTTTTCGCCCAATGTTGAAAGTGGTTTACAATATTTAGCAACAACTTTAGCTTTATTTTTATTTTTTCTGGTTTTATTAAATGTGATAAAAAGCATAAAACACTATAAGATAATTATTTATTCATTTATTGGTTCAAATCTTTTCCTTTCGATGCTTGCGTTATATCAATTGCTCTTTCAAAATATTTTATACTTTGGTCGTTATTCTACCGAGACTTCTACAGGGGAAAAAATTTGGAGAGTTTCAGCAACTTTTGATGATCCTAATGTAGCAGCTACATTTATGTTCGTTGGAATTTTATTTACGTTGGGAGTTATTATCTATTCCCGCGAAAAGTTGGTTTTAAAAATTCTGTTGGTAATTTCACTCATTCCATCTATCGCCGGAATAATTGCCACATTTTCACGAAGTGGTTGGGTATCATTAATTGCCGGGATTATTGTATTAGTATTATTCCAAAAGAATAAAAAATATATACTTTATACATTGATTGTTAGCATTATAATTTTTGGGGCATTTCTTATATATACTCCTTATGGAGAGTTTATAACTTCTCGATTCGAATCGATATTTGAAATTATGAGTGATGTTTCCATTCGGACTCGTGTATTTATGGCTGTTAGTGGAATTTGGATGTTTCTAGATAATCCTATCTTTGGAATTGGTTATCGGGGTTTTCCGGTTCTTTATGACTACTACATTCATCCTGAAACTCCCCGGGTTCTTCTTCATATGAAAGAATCACATACATTGTTTATTACATTACTTGCCGAAACGGGATTGATTGGGGTTAGCATTGTATTTCTTTGGTTTAAAAGAGTGTTCAAAGACAATATCAGTTTTATTCGTAAAGTTCGGGACCCATTTTTAATATCTATTCTCGTCAGTTGTTTCGCAACGTTTGTTGCATTAAATATTGATTTTTTGTTTTATGGTTCTTTATTCCCCCACTTTAATCTTATTTGGTTAATTTTTGCAATAATTTATTCAGTAGAGAAAAATTTTATAGATATCAATTCCACATGAGAATATTAATCCTTTCTACAATGTATCCAAATTCCCGGATTTTTTTATCTGGTGTTTTTGTACGCGAGCAGGTAAAAGCATTAATTAATAATGGTGTTGAGGTGGTGGTTTTCGCTCCCATCCCTTTAACTTTTGGTGGAATGACCTTTCTTTCCGATAAATGGAAATTGTATTCCAAAGTTCCGAAATTTGAAATCCTTTATGATGTACCTGTATATCATCCAAAATATATAGCTATACCTAATGGATTATTTAAAAGTTATTGGAGTTATCCATATTTTTTCTTCCTTAAAAGTATTGTTAAAATGCTGCATAAAGAGAAAAAGTTCGATATTATACATGCCCACGGTACAATTCCTAATGATCATTCTGCTTTGTTATTGTCCAAATACTTTAAAATACCTTATGTAGTAACTGTACACGGCGAAACGATTTATAAATTTGAGAAATATCCGAAACGTTACAAAAATTCGATTGTAGCATTGGAAAATGCACAAGCTGTTATAGGCGTTTCATCCGTAGTCATTAAAAAGATAAGAAATATTACCAATAATGTTAAAACCGTCTATAAAATTTTTAACGGATTTAACCCTGTTAAAAAATCATCTTTGGAAAACAATGATGTTTTTTCCGATGATAATAATTTGCATATTTTATTTGCGGCATCTCTTTACAAAAGGAAAGGGTGTTCGTACCTGCTAAAAGCTTTTAAACAGCTTTATAACGAATTTCCTGATATCAAGTTAACTATCGCCGGTGGTGGTCCGCAGCTTGCTGAAATGAAGAACTTATCTGATTCTTTAGGAATATCAGAACGAGTTAAGTTTACCGGTACTATATCTCATGATAAAATGATGCAGCTTATGAATGGGTGTGATATTTTTATACTTCCCAGTTGGGACGAAGCTTTTGGGGTTGTTTATCTGGAAGCAATGTCTTTCAAAAAGCCAGTTATCGGAACTTTTGGTGAAGGTATAACGGATGAAGTTAAGGATGGTGTTAATGGGTTGCTTGTAAAATCGAAAGATGTCGGTAGTATAGTTGAAAAATTGAGTTTATTAATTAAGTCGAAAGAGTTAAGAATAAAATTAGGAAATGCTGGTTACCAGTCAATAAAACAATTAACCTGGGAGAATTCAGCTTCTGAAGTATTAAAAGTATATAATGATGTATTAAATAAATGAATCAATTATTTCAATAATAATTTAAATGGTTTGTTTTTTTTATGAGTGAAATAAAATCAGGTGTAAATAATATTCGTTTTAGTTCCAAAGTATGTTTGTTTTTAGATCGGTTTTTCCCTAGTGTAGAAAGACCCGGAAGGGAAGACCCTATGGAGTATGCTGATGCGCAGTATCAATGGGCTAAAACAAGCTTATCTTATTTTAAAGATCAAATTGAATTAAAAGATAAAATAATTTTAGATGCAGGATGTTCATTGGGAGGCAAAACAATTTATTATTCTGAACAAGGAGTTAAATCAAACGTTGGGATTGATTTGGATGTTAAAAGAATAGAACATGTCAATCAATATGCTAATAAGAAGAATAAAAAAATTGAATTGGTAGTAGAATATTGCAACCGCCGCATGATCAAAGGAATCAATAGCTTAAAAATAATTCCAATCACAAATAAATATTCAACGACAAGAGCAATTTATATTCTTACAAAATAAAATTGATAATAGCTTGACCGACTAATCACTCCAATTGTTATTATGAAAAAGATTCTTATGCTATCACAAACGGTTTTCCCTCCCGATATTCGTCTGGAAAAGGAGATTAAGAGTCTATATAAGAACGGTTATAAAATCTCAGTTATTTGTAATCAATATGATAAAACTAATTCACCGCCGTTTCCATATTGTGAAATTATTAGGATACATGCTGTTTTTAATTCTGTAAAGTTAAATAAAATAATTAATTTTCCTTTTTTTCTTAATCCTCGTTTTTTATTAACGGTTTTTAAATCAATAATCAAAATAAGACCGGATGTTATTCACGCCCACGACCTACCTATGGTACCTCTTGCCATCTTATATGGAAAATTATTTAGGATTTCAGTTATTTTTGATATGCACGAGAATTATCCGGAGGCATTAAAGGTTTTCCAAAAAAAAGGCATCGTAAATTTTGTATTTAAAAATTATCGGATTGCTAAAATTTTAGAAAAGTTATGTGTTAAATGGTCAGACAAAATTATAGTTGTGGTTGAAGAAAATAAAGAAAGGTTAATAAATTTAGGAGTAAATACTGCTAAAATATTTGTTGTATCTAACACAGTAGATCTGGTTACTTTTAAAATCAATGCGGGCTATAAAATAAGTTTATCCGATGAATTAAAAAGTAGAAAAATAGTTTTATATACAGGAACCGTTAGTCCAGAAAGAGGACTTATTACTCCCATATTGGGGATGAAGTATATAAAGAATAATAAATCTAATTTAGTACTTTTAATAGTTGGTGAAGGTCCTCACAAAAATCATTTGAAACAATTAGTAATTAAAGAGAATTTGTCCGACAAAGTAATCTTAATGGATTGGCCGGGTCATAAATATATACCATCTTTAATATACCATTCTCTAATTTGTATTATTCCACAACCATCAAATGATTTTATTAATACTACTATACCACATAAGCTTTTTGAATATATGGCTATGAGCAAACCGGTACTTACTTCAGATGCAAAACCATTTAAAAGAATAATCGAAGAATCGAGTGCAGGATTAGTTTTTAAATCAAATGATCCGGAAAATTTTGCTAAAGTAATTTTAGAGATTGCATCATCAGAAATAAATTTTGGTAAGAATGGAGTGAAAGCAGTTGAAGAGAAATATAATTGGGAGAATGATTCTAAAGTGTTGGTGAACATGTATAAAAGTCTTTAGTTTACTTTTATTAAATTTACTTTCCGAATCAAGAACAATTACTTTGCTATTTCATGAACAGTATTATCGAATTAGCTTTTTACACATTATTTTTTCTGGTGATCTATACTTATTTGATTTACCCGGTCGTTATCAAAACAATTTCTCTTTTTTATCCTGAAAAATTATACAAATCTTCTCATCACACAATCTCCATCCTTATTTCTGCTTATAATGAAGAAAAAGTTATCGAAGAACGAATTAGAAACATTGCTGAACAGAATATTGATTTTTCAATGGTTGAGGTTTTAGTAGGCTCAGATGGATCTACAGATAAGACGAATGATTTGCTGTTAGAATTGCAAAAGGAATATAAATGGTTAAAAGTTTTTATTTACGATATACAAGGTGGAAAGGCAAAAGTAATAAATGATTTGGTGAATGTAGCACAAAATGAAATCCTTCTATTCACAGATGCAAATACTGTATTCGAACGTGATGCGGTAAAGCAATTAGTTGGAGGATTTGCTGATGATTCGATTGGTGGGGTTTCAGGTAGACTAATATTGGAAGATCAATCCGATAGTTCTCAAAAAGGAATTAAAGAAAGAAATTACTGGGAATACGAAACCTATGTTAAAAATTTAGAAGGAAAATGTGGTATCCTGATTGGTGCAAATGGAGGAATATACGCAGTAAGAAAGGAATTATACAGGCAAATACCTTTTGACAAAGCTATAACCGATGATTTTTTTATAACGCTATCTGTACTTTCTAAAAACAAGAAATTTATTTATAAATATAATGCAGTTGGTAAAGAAAAAGTTGCTCCAGATCTCAAGTCAGAATTTAAAAGAAAAATAAGATTTGCTTCCACTAATTTTCAAACCCTCTCCATATTTAAAAAGTTACTTTTTTCAAATAACATACTCTTATCCTTTGCATTTTGGAGTCATAAAGTTATCCGGTGGTTCGTCCCAATATTCCTTATTTTAATTATATCGTTAAATATCATATTACTGCATAAATCTAATCTGTTCGATATTTTGTTTATCGTTCAAATGATTTTTTATTCTCTTGCATTACTTGGATTCATTTTTACGATTTTAAATGTTAGACTGAAACTATTTTCCTTATTTTCTTATTTTATTTTAACCAATGTTGCTTTGTTTCTGGGTCTTTTTAAGTATTTGCGTGGTAAACATTCAGCAGTTTGGGAATCAACACCCAGATAGGTAAGAAGATGAATAAAAAGACTGAAAAAATATTAATTCTATTTATTGACTTCCTCGCAATCAATCTTTCCTGGATTGTATTTTTTTACATACGGGTTAAGACCGGGTGGTTTCAATTAATAACAACACCTGAAGTATTTATACCGATGCTTGTTGTGTACGTGTATTGGGTTATATTATTTACTTTTGTTGGGATGTACCGCACATGGTTTGCTGCTTCACGATTCGATGAATTATCAACACTCTTTAAATCAACATTTGTAGGAATCTTTATACTTTTTACAATTATTTTTATTGATGATTACCTGCACAACGTTCAATCGAGCAACAGAATATTAATTTTTATTTATTGGGGTTTACTGCTCCTGTTTGTTGGTACGGGAAGATTGGCAATTCGCGGATTTCAGCGCAGACTTCTGATTAAAGGTATTGGCAGGAGGTGCGCAATAATTGTAGGTTATAATTCGAGGGCAAGAGAAGTGCACGATCAGATTTCCGAACATGCTGCTCTTGGACTGGATATTAAAGCGTATGCTGCTGTTGATCATGAAAATGTTGGTAAAATTTATAAAGGTGTAGAAGTTATAGGCACTGTAGATGAAATTGTTAAAATCGTTGGTAAAACAAATTCTAAAGAAGTTATTATCGCCCTTGAAAAAGAAGATCACGAATTACTTGTTGACGTAATATCTAAACTTGAGCATAAAGATGTTGGATTAAAAATTGTTCCTGATCTTTATGAAATTCTCAGTGGACAGGCACGAACCTCCCAAATATACGGCATGCCTCTCATCGATATTATGCCGGAATTAATGCCGGAATGGGAAAAGAAATTAAAACGTATGTTAGATGTTATCACTTCTTTCTTTATTCTTCTTATAACTTTACCTATTACTATTCTTAGTTCAATCGCAATTAAATTAGACAGCAAAGGCACTGTTTTTTTCAAACAGGAAAGAAGCGGTATGAATGGGAATATTTTTAAGATCATTAAGTTTAGATCTATGTTTGAAGATGCCGAAAAACAGACTGGGCCCGTTTGGTCTTCGAAGGACGATCCGCGTATTACAAAAGTGGGAAAGATCATTCGAAGAGTAAAAATAGATGAACTGCCGCAGATGATAAATGTACTTAGGGGTGAGATGAGTATAGTCGGTCCGCGTCCTGAAAGACCTTACTTTGTAGAAAAATTATCCGATGAAATTCCGTATTACAAGAGAAGATTAAAGGTGAGACCCGGTATTACAGGATGGGCACAAGTAAAACATAAATATGATGAATCAATTGACGATGTTAAAATTAAATTGCGTTACGATCTTTTTTATATCGAAAATATGTCTTTAAGAATGGATTTTAAGATTATTGTAAGAACTATTTTTGTAGTATTGTTTGGCAAGGAGCAGTATAATTAATAATCTAAATATCACTTCGCCTATTGGCAGCAAATAGTATGATAAATAAAAAAGCACTTATAATTATTCCCACTTATAATGAGGTTGAAAACCTTCCAAAATTATTGCCGGTAATTTTTTTGAAGGATGAAATAATTGATGTACTTATTGTTGATGATAATTCACCTGACGGTACAGCACAATGGGTGAAGGAAGAAGCAGAGAAGAACCCGAGAATAAAATTAATTAAGCGTGAAAAGAAAATGGGTTTAGGTACTGCTTATATTGCCGGGTTTAAGTATGCTCTTAAAAATAATTACGATTTCGTTTTTGAAATGGATGCAGATTTTTCACACAATCCTGTAGAAATTCCAAATTTTCTTAATGCAATGGATAATTACGACCTGGTGCTCGGAAGCCGGTACAAGGATGGGGTTAACGTTGTAAACTGGCCAATGCGTAGATTAATGTTAAGTCTGTTTGCAAACGTATATACGCGCCTGATTACAGGACTTCCGGTACACGATGCAACCGGAGGATTTAAATGTTTTAGGAAGGAAGTTCTGCAATCAATCAATCTGGACCAGGTAAAATCGAACGGTTATGCTTTTCAAATTGAGATGACATTTAAAGCTTGGAAAAAAGGATTTAAGATAAAAGAAATATCTATTGTTTTTACAGATAGAGTAAAAGGTACTTCAAAAATGTCAAGAAAGATTGTTCGTGAAGCAATCGTAATGGTTTGGAAGTTAAGATTAGCAAGTATGTTAGGAACACTTAAGTAGGTACGTAATTGGATCTATCAATCATCATAGTTAATTATAACGTAAAAGAGTTCCTTCAAAACTTGCTTCACTCAATTGATAAAGCATCGTCCGGCATTTCAAAAGAAATAATAATTATTGATAACGCTTCTGACGATGGAAGTGTAGAACTTATCCGCAAAAAATATCCTTCTGTAAATCTTATTATTAATAAGGAAAATCTCGGATTCGGAAAAGCAAATAATCAGGCACTTAAAATTGCAAAAGGAAAATATATATTACTGATAAATCCTGACGCAATTGTTAGCGAAGATACATTTGATCTGATGATCAATTTTTTTGAAAATAATCAGGATGCGGGATTAGCAGGATGTAAGATATTAAATCCCGATGGCAGCTTACAGCTTGCCTGCAGAAGAAGTTTCCCTGGACCCTGGACATCATTTTGCAAAGTAACCGGGTTAAGTAATTTATTTCCTAATAGTAGAATTTTTGCACGGTATAATCTTACTTACCTTAACGAAAATCAAACCTACGAAGTAGATGCCATTTCCGGTTCCTTTATGATGATGAAGAGAGAAGTATATGACAAAGTAAACGGTTTTGATGAAGAATTTTTTATGTACGGGGAAGATCTTGATTTATGTTATCGCATTCAACAAGCCGGGTATAAAGTTTTCTATGTTCACAATGCTCAAATAATACATTACAAGGGAGAGAGCACTAAACGAAGTAATTTAGATGAAACAAAAGTGTTTTATGATGCTATGTACCTGTTTGTAAAAAAACATTTTTCCGGTTCTTTTCTTGTAGAAGCTATACTGCGTTCAGCAATAGGTGTTCGAAAAGTTTTTGCTTTTTTAGGGAAAAGTAAACTGGCGATTTTTTCAGCGTTAGCAGACTTATTAATATTTGATATTTGTTTCTTCATTGCTGAAAAAATATATATTAGTCGTAGTAATTGGTTAGGTTTTGAAGCTGCTGACTACATTGTTATTTATACTCTCCCGGCATTAATACATGTAGTTATCGCCTCTCTTGCCGGAGTTTACAAAAGAGATTCGCTTTCGGTATTGAGAAATTTTATAGCTGTATTCGTAAGTTTTATTTTCCTTACTTCCATCACATTTTTCTTTAAGCAATTTGCTTACAGCAGGGCTGTTGTATTAATTGCATACCTGTTGTTAATCTTATCAACTACTACATGGAGAATCGTACTCAAACTTTTTTTCAGAGTTGGTGTTCAGATAGATGATTTTAGTAAGAGCAGAATATTAGTTGTTGGAACTGCAAAGCATGCAATTCGGATTGCAAACAAAATAAAATCAAAGAGGACGGATTACCACAGTGTTGTAGGATTGGTGGGTAATGATCATAGTGATATGGGAAAAATAATTGAATCATTTGAAGTTGTTGGAAGCCTTGAAAATATCAAGAAAGTTATTAGCGAATATAAAATCAGTGAAGTTATATTCTCTTCGGAAGACTTAAATTATGGTGATATGATGGCAGTAGTTGCCAATTGCCAAAATGAACCTGTGGAGTTTAAAATAAGCGGTACCGAATTGGATTTTATAGTTGGAAAAACATCCGTTTCTATGCTTGATGATATTCCATTAATTGAAATTCATTACAACATATCGGGTCAATTATTAAAATTTATAAAACGTCTTTTCGATTTAATACTTGGAATGTTTGTTTTGATTTTCATTTATCCTTTTATATATTTCTTTACAAAGCTTGTTAAAAAGAAAACTGATTTTCGGTCATTCATATTATCGGTTACTTCAGTTGTTAAAGGTGAAAGGAGTTTTGTGGGCCCCAAAGAAGCACAAATGGAAACGAAAATATATATTGGTAAACAAGGGCTAACCGGATTTTGGTATATTGAAAATGATGCAAAAACTGAACCCGGAAAGATGGATTTTTATTATGCTAAAAATCAGAATATATGGCTTGATTTAGAAATACTTGGACGTACAATTAATAAAATGTGGAGTAAAAAAGATTAGATATGGGAAAAACAATTTTAGATTTTGAAAAACCGATATTCCAACTTGAAGAGAAACTTGAAGAGATGAAGGAATCTTCGGCTAGTTTAAATATTGAAAAAGATATCTTAAGATTAGAAACAAAAGTAGCTCAACTTAAAGCTGAATTATATGATGGTTTAACACGATGGCAGAGAGTTCAACTTGCCCGGCATCCCGATAGACCTTTTACACTTGATTATATTAATTTAATGACAGAGGATTTTGTTGAACTTCATGGTGACAGGCATTACGGTGACGACAAGGCAATTGTAGGTGGTTTTGCCAAATTAGGTGAATACAAAGTGATGATAATTGGGCAGCAGAAAGGAAGAGATACAAAATCAAATGTATATAGAAATTTTGGTATGGCTAATCCTGAAGGATATAGAAAGGCGCTCCGGCTGATGAAGTTAGCAGAGAAGTTTAATAAACCTGTTATTACTATGCTTGATACACCGGGTGCCTATCCCGGACTTGAAGCGGAAGAAAGAGGACAGGCAGAAGCCATTGCAAAAAATCTATTTGAGATGAGCAGGTTGCGTGTGCCGATAATTGTGGTAATAATTGGTGAGGGTGCAAGCGGAGGGGCTTTGGGATTGGGCGTTGGCAATAGAATATTAATGTTACAGAACTGCTGGTACTCAGTTATCAGTCCCGAATCTTGTTCCAGTATATTATGGAGAAGTTGGGATTATAAAGAGCAGGCAGCTGAAGCATTAAAACTTACTGCACCTGACCTTCTTGAACAAAAAATCATCGACAGAATAATCCCGGAACCACTTGGTGGTGCCCATAAAGATCATAAAGCTGCAGCCGATACTTTGAAGGCAGCACTGTTGGAAGAGTTGGCAGATTTAGTAAAAATTAAACCGGAAAAATTAATAGAAAACAGGTTAGAAAAGTTCGGAAGTATGGGAGTGTATATTGAATAAAAATCAATATCGTTAGTTCGTTTGAAAATATCTTAATTTGAATCCCGAATTATTCGGGATTTTTTATTTCATAATTTACTAACTCACGTTACGCAAAACAATATGTGAATTGCCACGACTTTTTCCGAAGGAATCACTTCGTGATAAGTCGTGGTAAGAAAACACTACGAAAACTGGGTTTTAACCGTTGAAACGGTTAGTAATATAGTTTGTTTTTTTTCTGAATTCTCACGATTGAAATCGTGGGTTAATGCAATTTCTTTATTTTCACACAGTCTCTAAAGGGCGTGGCAAGTCAAAAACAGATTTTGCGTAACATGAGTTACTAAGTATAATCAACAACAATTTTCTATTTACTTTGTACATTATTAAAAATCAATATCAGTATTTCATTCATCCTTTTATTTATAATTAATATGTTTATTCATAAAACTCAAATCCGTGTAAGATATGCTGATACCGATCAAATGCAATATGCATATAACGGAAAGTACTTTGAGTATTTTGAAGTTGGAAGAACTGAAATGATGCGGGAACAGAATCTCACCTATAAATCGATTGAAGAGAACGGATACCTGATGCCGGTGCATGAGGTATTTATCAAATATAAAAATCCCGCTCATTACGATGAGCTGCTTGAAGTAGAAACACGCATTGAGAAAATCCCCGAGTTAATAGTACATTTAGATCATACTGTAAGGAGTGCTGATAGAGGTATTATTATTTGTGAAGGATATATCGAGCTTGTATTTATTAAAAAAGAATCAAAAAAGATTTGCCGCCCGCCGGAATTTTTTATGAAAGTGATCAGTCCGTTTTTCACACAACCTAATAAATGAATTTAATGAAATTTTCCTTTGCCAAAGATTTGAACAATGTTTGATAAGCTAAAACAGTTAAGCATGGATACCGCCATTTATGGTGTCAGCACTATGGTGGGCAGATTTCTGAATTTTTTATTGATCCCTTTCTTTACAAATATATTTGATCCTTCAGAGTATGGGATTGTTCAGATTGTGTATGCGTATGTAGCGATACTGAATATTTTTTATATATACGGAATGGACTCTGCTTTCCTAAAGTTTGCTGCATTTAAAGATGAGGGCACCGACAAAGATAATTTTTCCACACCTTACATTTCGGTTTTCGTTACGTCATTAATGTTTGGCTTTATTATAATTTACTTTCAAAGCACCATTGCCGATAAGTTAGGTATCCCCGAAGATTATTATTACCTGATATATCTTGCCGCCGCCATAATCTTTTTAGATACTAACGGAGTAATTCCATTTTTAAAGTTACGATTGAACAGGGAAGCAAAAAAGTTTTCATTATTTAAGATCATTAATATCTGCACTAACCTTGTACTTAATTTATATTTAGTTCTCGTACTTAATTGGGGAATTGAAGCAATTTTATTCAGTAATATTATTGCTTCGCTGGTTTCATTAATATTATTGATCCCAACAATCCTCCGGTATTTAAAGTTTGAATTTAATACCCGGCTTTTTAAGAGATTCATAAAATTCGGTCTTCCCTATTTTCCTGCCGGATTAGCTGTAATGCTTGTTCAGGTAATAGATGTGCCAATATTAGAGAGATTAACAGATTTAAAAACCGTTGGTGTATATAAAGCAAACTACAAGCTTGGGATTTTTATGATGCTGTTTGTGAATATGTTTCAATATGCCTGGCAGCCATTCTTTTTGCAGAATGCAAAAGAGGAAAATGCTAAAGCGATGTTTGCAAAAATACTAACTTATTTTACTCTGGTTGGCAGCATCCTGGTTGTGGGCATATCATTGTTCGTGGCTGATCTGGCACAAATAAACATTGCCGGTTATTCAATAATCGGTTCTGCCTATTGGAGCGGATTAGATATTGTACCCATCATTCTTCTTGCTTATCTAATTAACGGTATATATGTAATCTTCTCTGCCGGCATTTATATTGCAGAGAAAAGTCTTTACGTTCCCTTTATTGCCGGAGCCGGTGCAGCATTAAATATAATCACTAACTTTGCATTAATACCTGTTATGGGTTTTATGGGTGCTGCATTTGCAACTTTCATCGCGTATCTTGTTATGGCCATTGGTTACTATGTTGTAACCCAAAAATTTTATCATATAATTTATGAATGGGATAAAATAATAAAAATATTTATCGGGGTGTTCTTAATGGCTTTAGCTTATTATTTCTTTGTAACTGAAAATTACTATTTAGCCCTAATTGAAAAATCAATTCTGTTGGTGGCGTTCATTTTGTATCTGTACTTTTTTGCGGTTGATAGAAATGAAATTAAAACAATAAAAACAAAGCTTAAGGAATCGCGTGGAAAATAAAACATGCTTGACGAAGTAATAATAAAATTTAAACGTCTTTCGGAAGAATTTAATAAAATTCCTATCCCATCGTATGCAACTGATGGAAGCGCAGGCATGGATATTCATGCGGCGATAATAGAACCGGTTGTTTTGGAACCAATGAAAATAAAAATGATCCCAACTAATCTTTTGGTAGAAATTCCTTATGGGTATGAAATACAGGTTAGACCGAGAAGTGGTCTGGCGGCAAATCATGGAATTGGGATATTAAACTCGCCAGGAACAATAGACTCTGATTACAGGGGAGAAATAAAAATTATCCTCATAAATTTTAGCAGTGAAAAATTTACTATTCAGCCCGGAGATAGAATTGCACAGTTAGTAGTTTCCAAAGTTTATAAAGTAAAATTGGTGGAAGTGAAAGAATTAAATCAAAGTGATCGGGGAGAGGGTGGATTTGGTCATACGGGAAGTCAATAATCCTTGATCAATGGTAATTCAAAAACGTAGCGCAGGACAATTGTCCTGCGTACTGTTGCCTACGAAAAACGAATAAATTATTTCTTACTGGAAAAGTGATAGTGAATAAAGTAATAAATCGAGAAAGATGGAATTTCTATCACTTTACTTTTCAACACTAATGTATCTTGCTTTGGATTTTGTTATTTGAATTATGTAATATTCCATCAGGAATTTCACAATTCTTTTTAATTTATTTTTTTCTTCAAAGGCAGTTTATTTTAGTTTGATTCATGCCAGAATTTATTCACCTACATAACCATACCCATTACAGTTTACAAGACGGTGCATGCACTGTTGATGGACTGGTTGATGCTGCCAAAAAATTTAATATGAAATCAGTTGCTTTAACAGATCATGGAGTAATGTATGGAATTGCAGAGTTTTACAGAAAGGCAACTGCAGCGGGGATAAAACCCATTGTTGGTATGGAAGCATATATTGTTAGAGAAGGCAGCAGATTTGATAGAGGTAAAACTAATGAGATAAATGGCAGAAAGAAAAATAAACATTATAATCATTTAATATTATTAGCAAAAAATAAAACCGGTTATAATAATTTATCAAAACTTTCTACTTTAGGGCATACTGAGGGATTCTATTACAAACCAAGAATAGATCTGGAATTGCTGGAAAAATACAGGGATGGACTAATTTGTACCTCGGCTTGTGCCGGAGGTATCGTCTCTTCCTGCCTGGTAAATAATGAGATTGATAAAGCCAGGGATGTTGCAAAAACTTTTAAAAATATTTTTGAAGATGATTTTTATCTGGAGATACAGGATCACGGTGAAGCGGTTGATAAACCAATACTTGAATGGATGCCAAAATTTTCCAAAGAACTTGGGATAAAATTAGTTGCCACTAATGATTGCCATTATATTGAAAAAGATCATGCAATAGCTCATAATATTCTTTTGCTTCTCTCTGATAAGAACGGTAGTGATTACACTCAGCTTAGATACGGGACGGACCAGATTTATTTCAAGTCCCCTGCAGAAATGATTGATCTCTTTAAGAATTATGAGGGTGCAATCGAAAACACATTTGAAATTGATTCAAAGATTGATCTGAAATTTGATTTTGAAGGACACCATTTCCCGCAGTTTCCAATCCCGGAAGATTCAAAAGCAAAATCCATCGATGAATATTTTGAATTACTGGCAATTAGAGGATTAGAAAATAAAGGAATTGACATTACTCCCGAAATTGAGGAACGATTTAAATATGAAATAGATACAATCAAAACAATGGGTTTTGCAGGTTACTTTTTAATTGTTCAGGATTTTATAAATGCTGCAAAAGAAAAGAGCATTCCCGTTGGACCCGGCAGGGGCAGCGTTGCCGGCAGCCTTGTAGCTTATGCACTTGGAATAACAAATATCAATCCGCTAAAATACGGTCTTCTTTTTGAAAGGTTTCTCAACCCCGCAAGAAAATCAATGCCTGATATTGATATTGATTTTGCAGATGATCAAAGATCTGAAATAATTGAATATGTTCGAAAAAAGTACGGTGAAAAAAGTGTAAGCCAAATTATAACTTTCAACAGGTTATCATCAAAGGCAGTTATCAGGGATGTGGCAAGGGTTTTAAAAATCCCCATTCCAACTGTTAATAAAATAACCAAATACATCCCTTCAAAATTTGGAAAGGTATTTTCAATTAACCGGGCACTTGCAGAAGTTCCGGAATTAAAATGGGTAGAGAAGTCTAAGGAAGCAGAAATTCAAAATCTGATTAAATACGCGAAAGTGTTGGAAGGTATGAACAGAAATGCATCCAAGCACGCCGCTGGAATTGTAATTACACCGGGAGATGTGAGTGATTTTGTACCACTTGCTAACGCTGTTTCTCAGCAGGATATTGTAACGCAGTTCAATATGAACGAAATTGAAAATGCCGGGTTACTTAAGATGGATTTTCTTGGTCTTAGAACGTTAACCATCATCAGGGATACGCTTGAACTTGTCCGGAAGAACTATGGAATTGAAATTGATATCGATAACATCGCCCTTGATGATAAGAAAACTTACCAGCTATTTGCAAAAGGACAAACTACCGGAATATTTCAGTTTGAATCTCCACCGATGCGTGAATACCTTAAAAAATTAAAGCCCGCTTCTCTTGGTGATCTTGCTGCGATGAATGCACTTTATCGTCCCGGTCCCATGAAATTTATAGACGAATTTATAGATAGAAAACGAGGCGTTAAAAAAGTTACATATCTGCATCCTTTATTGGAAGATATCCTGAAAGAAACTTACGGAATTATTGTTTACCAGGAACAGGTTATTCAAATTGCTAATAAGATTGCTGGTATGAGTCTTACCGAAGCTGATATTCTGCGTCGTGCAATGGGTAAGAAGGACCTGGTTGTAATGGAAGAGCAAAAAGTAAAATTTGTAGAAGGTGCTGTTAAAAACAAAATTACAAAGAGGATTACCGAAAAAATATTTGAAGTAATTTATGATTTTGCAAATTACGGTTTTAATAAGAGCCATGCCGTTGCTTACAGTTTCATTGCATTTCAAACGGCATATCTTAAAGCACACTATACTGCTGAATTTTTAGCCGCTAACCTTACCAATGAATTTGGAAACCCTGATAAAGTTACTAAGTTTTTAGAAGACTGCCGAAAATTAAAGATTGAAGTGCTACCACCCGATGTAAACAAACCAAGTGTCAATTCTGATGTGGAAGGTAACAAAATAAGGTTCGGCATGTGTGCAATTAAAAATGTTGGTAAAAATGCGGCGGCAGAAATTATTAAAGCGAGAAATAAACTTGATAGAAATTTCAGCAGTATAATTGATTTTTGCATGCATGTTGATACAAAGATTGTAAATAAAAGGGCAATGGAAGGATTGGTTTTAGCAGGTGCGTTTGATTCAATTGAAAAAAACAGATCAACTCTTTTTGAATCCGTTGGATTAGCACTTGATTTTGGACATAAAACCCAAAATTCTAAACTTGTTCTTAGTGATAGCTTGTTTGGTGGGTCAGAAGAAATACTCATTACAGAACCTCAGTTAAAAAAGCAGGAACCCTGGAGTGAGAAAGAATTATTAAAAAGAGAAAGAGAAGTAATTGGATTTTATGTCTCCGGTCATCCCCTGCAAAAATATGAAACCGAATACAACTCATTTGCAGATTTTCATATTGGTGAGACAGAAGACTTAAAGGATATGGAAAACGTAAAAGCCTGCGGTGTGATAACAGATATTCGTACAAAAATTGACAGGGCAGAAAAGATGATGGCATTTTTTACGATAGATGATTTTTCGGGTTCGTGTGAATGCCTGATGTTTTCAAAAATTTATTCTGAGTATGGTCAATTCTTAAGGGAAGAAGAACCGGTGTTTATATTAGGAAATCTTGAAAGCAGCGGTGATACGGTAAAGATCCATGTGAATAAACTAATACCAATGGAAATTGCACGGGAGGAGTTAGCCCAAAGCATTAAAATTGTAATTGATAAAAGAAAAAATAATATCGAACAACTATTTGATCTGAAAAGAATTCTAGAGAATCATAAGGGAAAACTTCCGGTATTTGTACACCTGAACAACAATGGTTCTAAAGGGAAACTTTTTTCATTAAACCAGCACCAGGTATCGTTGAAGGAAGACCTAATACTTAAAATTAAAAAATTATTAGGTGAAGAATCAATAATTTTAAATAGTAAATGAATCTTAAGTTTTCATCCGGTTCCATACTGGTTGTATCAATAATGCCTATTTTGTATTATTACGCACCATAAAAAATAAACTAATTAGATTAAGAAATTTCCATGGCTAAGGGAACAAACAATAAATACTGGGCACTTATTTTGGGGGCATCATCAGGAATTGGAGGCTCTGTTACAGTTAAATTAGCTGAAGAAGGGTATAACATAGCTGGAATACATCTTGACCGGCAGGCTACAATGCCCGACGTAAATAAAATAATTAATAAGATAAAAGCCGCTGGCAGTGAACAGGTCTTCTTCAATATTAATGCAGCTGATGCAGAAAAAAGAAATGAGGTAGTTCAACAAATAAAGGAGAAAATTGGGGGCAAACCATTAATAAAAGTAATAATGCATTCTCTGGCATTTGGTACGCTTAATAAATTTACCTCGAAAGATAGTAATCACATCACCAAAGCCCAGATGGAAATGACCTTAGATGTTATGGCTCATTCACTTGTTTACTGGGTGCAGGAAATTTATTCAAATAACTTGTTAGCTGATAATTGTAATATATTTGCTATGACAAGTTCGGGGGCTCATACTGCTATTCCATTCTACGGAGCAGTTTCTGCTGCTAAAGCCGCATTAGAATCACATATCCGGCAGCTTGCTGTTGAACTTGGACCGATAAATGCATCAGTAAACGCAATTATGGCAGGAGTTACGGCAACACCTGCACTGAAAAAAATTCCCGGCAACAAAAGTATGATGGAAGTAGCTATAAGTAAAAATCCCAGGCAAAGACTAACTACTCCGGATGACATTGCAAATGTGGTATCATTATTGTGTAAGGATGAAGCTAATTGGATAAGTGGTGGAATAATAAATGTAGATGGTGGTGAAGATATTGTTAGTTATATGGGTGAAAATTAAATCATAATAATCAAAAGTTTAAAG
Organism: Bacteroidota bacterium; assembly: GCA_022562275.1. GTDB lineage: Bacteria > Bacteroidota > Ignavibacteria > Ignavibacteriales > Ignavibacteriaceae > BMS3ABIN03. The sequence goes on along the minus strand of JADFPP010000030.1, from coordinate 3,278 downwards.
GAAAATTAATATGTCGTTAATTACTATTACTGATGATAATTTTAAAGAAGAGGTTCTCGATTCGGATAAGCCCGTACTAATTGATTTTTGGGCAGTATGGTGCGGACCTTGTAAAATGATCGCTCCGATTGTTGAAGAACTTGCTGTCGAATTCGAAGGGAAAGCGAAAATCGGTAAACTGGATGTAGATTCGAATCAGCAAACTTCAATTAATTATGGTGTTAGAAGCATACCAACATTGTTGATCTTTAAAGATGGTGAAGTAAAGGAAACCATAATTGGCGCTGTGCCAAAAGCTAAGGTAGTTGAAAAATTAAATTCTGTAATTTGAAAATCAATCCACATTCTTTCTCTTCTGTAAAATGAAAAGAATTCTTATAGCTGATTCAGTTTCTGATAAGTGTATTACGGAACTTGAATCTAAAGGGTTCAAGGTAGATTATCAAACTGATCTCTCACCTGCCAAACTAAAACAAACCATTAAAAACTATAATGCATTAATTGTAAGAAGTGCAACAAAAGTTACTTCCGAAATAATTGCTGCTATGGATAATATTGAGGTGATCGGCAGAGCAGGCACGGGTGTTGATAATATCGATATTGAATCGGCATCCAGAAGAGGGATCTTAGTTCTTAATACACCGGGGGGTAATACTGTTTCGGCAGCAGAACACACTATGGCAATGATCCTTGCTATGTGCAGAAATATTCCTATGGCAAACAGCTCTTTGGCTGCAGGTAAGTGGGAAAGAAAAAGTTTTAAAGGAACTGAACTGCAGGATAAAACATTAGGCTTGATAGGTTTAGGTAAGATAGGAAGAGAAGTAGCAAAAAGAGCGCAGGCATTCGGAATGAGAGTAGTAGCTTACGATCCAATTGTATCAACGGAGATTGCAGAAAAAATAAAAGTATTACTGGAACCATTAGAAAAATTATTCAGCCATTCCGATATTATTTCAGTTCATGTTCCGTTAAACGATAAAACAAGGCATCTGATATCTAAGCAAACTTTATCCGGTTGCAAGAAAGGTGTAAAAATTGTGAACTGTGCACGAGGCGGTATCGTGAATGAAAATGATCTGTTAGATGCATTAGCATCCGGCAAAGTATCTTCTGCTGCTCTGGATGTTTTTGAAACTGAGCCGCCTGAGGCTGATAATAAATTATTAAATCATCCGGCAGTAGTATGCACTCCGCACCTTGGCGCAGCAACAGAGGAAGCACAGGAAAAAGTTGCTGTTCAAATAGCAAAGCAAATAGCAGATTACTTTTTAAACGATATTATTTCCGGTGCTGTTAATGCACCGTCACTGCAAAAAGAAATCTCGTTAAGCCTGAAGCCTTATTTGAAACTTTCCGAAGTGATAGGAATATTTCATTCACAAATAATGGAAGGGCATTTGAATACAATAGAAATTACTTCCTGGGGAAATGAATTACAATCTGTTACTGAGTTATTAACGGCATCTTTCTTAAAGGGATTGCTTTCAAAACAAAGATCCGAAAAAGTAAATTTGATAAATGCTCAATTGTTGGCAAAAGAAGATGGTATAATAGTTAATCAAATAAAGTCAAACAAAAGCCGGGCTTATAATAATTTAATATCCGTATCAGTAAAATGCGATGACGATATAAAGACTATTGAAGGAACCATAGTCGGTAAAAACGAAATTAGAATTATAAGCATGAATAACTTTCAAGTTGATTTTAATCCCATAGGGAATTTAATTATTTATTATAATGAGGATAAACCCGGAGTGCTTGCAAACTTTAGTTCCGTTCTTGCTGAAGAGAAAATAAACATAGCCGGGTTATCTTTAGGGCGTATAGAAGAAGGCAAAGAAGCGTTAACTGTAATAAAGATCGATAGCACTTTAAACGATGATATAATAAACAGGTTAAAATCCATAGAAGGTATAAATAGCATTTTTACGGTAATAATTTAATTTTAGCGGATAATTTCTTCTATTGACATTTAGAGTAAAAAAAGCTATCTCGTACTGTAAAATTTTAGTTTTAAAAACTTGACATAGAAAATTGCTTGTAGTATTTTAATCCTAGAATTTTTTATTTACATTAAATGTAATGAAGAAAAAACCTAATTAATAACATTTCTCACATTTTTTAAGGAGAGCATTATGCTAAGAAGAATTGCAACCATTTTTGTTGTAATACTATTGCTGCCTGTGTTTGTATCTGCACAGGAACATACCGTTTTAAGACCGGACGGTAAAATTTATAAGCACAAAGGTGATTTGAAAAACCTTGAAATTATGAGTGCAAAGCAACTTAAATCTGAAATAAAGGAAAGTCATGTTCAGAATATTTCTGCTGTCGTTTACTCCCCCAATGGTACAATTGATACTTTGAAAATACCAACAGACACCTGGACCACTAACTTTGGTTTCTTTGGTAATGATTGGTTCATGCAATGGTTTGAAGCACCTGCTGATCTTGATCTTCTACAAGTTGGTTTTTCTGTTTTTGACAATCCCGATGCCATAGAGGTTTCAGTTAAGATAGTTTCAGTAAACTGGACAAAAGATCAGCTAATGAATGCAGCAGTATTAAACAGGGGATATTATGAAGCTACCGGTAACGGTTTTAACGACATTTCTGCATTTATGGATAATCCTGATATTACCGGTGGTTGGACTTCTCTTGACGAGGAAGCAGAACCTTTTGGGGCTGACATTTTTAGTGATGGTGGTGTGGGATTCCCTGTTGATCCTATAGGTAACAGTGGTATAAACACTTATCAGTGGGTTGATTTAAGTGTAGGTGGTGTATTACCTTTTCCTCAGCTTTCGCAGGGAGATATTTTTGGTATCGCTATCCGGAATACTGGTTTAGTGATGGATGAAGGTCGTATTGGATTTTATGCTGGTGCTGGATTTGGAATCCCCGCCTGGAAATTCTATACTAATGGTCGATTGGATCCCGGTGTTGATGTTGGTTGGTGGTCTCGTACTTTTTCCTGGGACTATGTAGCTATAGTTGATCTTACTGGTGACAGAGCTCCTTTTATCAATTCATTCACATCTATACCAAGTGGTCCGGATCTTGGTCCGTTTACTGTCGATGCCAATATAACAGATGATAATCCGGGCGATCCGCCTAATGCTGGTGTTGCCTCAGCAATTTTACAGTGGAGCGATGATGGCGGTACTACCTGGAATGATGAAACAATGGCTAATACCAGCGGTGATGATTATACCGGCGATATTCCTGTTCAAACCCCCAATGTAACTATAGAGTACAGAATAGTAGCTACTGAT